>JACCZL010000080.1 GCA_013695975.1 Chloroflexota bacterium | reverse complement strand
GACTCCGCAGGCCAGGTCCTGCGATTCGCGCACGATCGTGCTGAACGCCGTCCGCATCAGCGCCGCCTGCTGCTCGTTGGTGACCGAGAGCAAGCGGTTCCAGAGCACCTCGAGGACAATCGGGTCAATCGCGGTATCGACGGCGGTCATGCTTGCTCTCCGACAACGTTCTCGCCCCTCGTCATCCACAGACACTGCTGGCGAATCGCCCGCCCGTTGACAACGTCGTTGTCAACCTCACGAAGGTGCCCCCCACCAACCTTGGTCACCTTCGGCCTCAGCTTGGTCACCTTCCGGCCCACGTCGGGCCAAGATGCCATCCGCGGCACGCTGCCCGAGGTCGCCCGCGGCATCATCCATCCAGCTCCACTCTCAGGTTGCGGAACTCATCGATCGTCACCCGCCCCCGTGGGCCGATGACGACCGTCGACTCGCGCTCCTCGACAATCGCCGGGCCGTCGAAGCGGGCGCCCGGTCCGAGGCGATAGCGGTCGTAGACCGGCGTCGGTCGGTAGCCACCGTATTCGGGATGGTACACCGCTCGCTCGCCCTTGCGGGCATCCTCAGCGTGACCGGTCGCTCCCTCAGCGCCGTCGACGCGCAGGCGCAGCTCTGGTCGTGGGCCCGAGACGACCAGTCGCCAGCTCATGACCTCCAGTCCCACCGAGGGTCCAGTGCGGCCGTAGAGCTGCTTGTAGACCTCCTCGAAGCTGCTTACGAGCGTGCCGCGCGAGTCGGCCGAAAGCTCGCCGCCGGAGATCGGGACTCGGACCTCGTAGCCCTGGCCGACGTAGCGGACGTCGGCCGAGCGGGCGTAGCTGATCTCCGACTCGGGAACGCCCGAGTCGAGCAGGATCGCGCGACCGCTGGCCTCCATTTCCTCGAAGATCTCGTTGACGCCCGCCCATTCCAGCTCGTCGAGCCGCCCATAGGCCGTCCGCACGAAGTCGAAGGCCAGCGGCGCGGTCAGAAATCCGACCGTCGAGGTGATGCCGGCTCCGAAGGGGGCGATCATCGCCGGCGCATGGAGGATCTCCGCGACGCGGAAGCCGTGGACCGGTCCGGCTCCGCCGAAGGTGAAGAGTGGGAACGAGCGCGGATCTTTTCCACGCTCGACGGCGTGGACGCGGGCGGCGTTGGCCATGCTCTCGTTGACGATCTGGTGGATCCCCCAGGCCGCTTCCGGCACGTCGATCCCGAGCGGCTCGGCGACATGCTCCCGGATCGCCCGTTCGGTGGCGTCCAGATCGAGCTGCATCCGCCCGCCCAGGAAAAAGGCCGGGTCCAGGTAGCCCAGGATCAGGTCGGCATCGGTGACGGTCGGCTGGGTACCACCACGGCCATAGCAGACTGGCCCGGGCTCGGCCCCAGCGCTGTCGGGGCCGACCTTCAGCAGGCCCATCGCGTCGATCCTGGCGATGCTCCCGCCGCCCGCGCCGATCTCGATCATCTCGATGACCGGGACCTTGACCGGCAATCCGCTGCCCTTCTTGAAGCGGTAGATCCGGTCGACTTCAAAATCCGAGGCCGTCAGCGGCTGGCCCTTCTCGACGACGCACAGCTTGGCGGTGGTGCCGCCCATGTCGAAGGACAGCAGGTCGTTCGCGCCGGTCAGCGCCCCGTAATAGGCCGTCGCCAACGCTCCGGCCGCCGGACCCGACTCGAGCAGGCGGATCGGGAACTGGGTGGCCGTCGCGATCGTGCCGATCCCCCCGCTCGAAAGCATCACGAAAAGCTGCCCACTAAACCCCAGCTCGCGGAGGCGGCGCTCCAGGTCGCGCAGGTAGCGGTCGACCCGATCCTGGACGTAGACGTTGGCGATCGTCGTGCTGGTGCGCTCGAACTCGCGAATCTCTGGAACGACGTCCGAGGAGAGCGACACCCGCATGTTGGGCACGAGCCGGCCGATCAGCTCGCCGACCTGGCGCTCGTGGGCCGGGTTGGCATAGCTGTGAAGGAAGGAGACCGCGACGGCCTGGATACCCTTGTCGGCCATCTCTCGCACCAGCGGCTCCAGGTCGTCCAGGTTCGGCGCTTGGACGACCTCGCCGCTGGCCAGGACCCGCTCGTCCACTTCCAGCCGCAGGTAGCGCGGCACCAGCGGGCGCGGCATCTCGAGAAAGATGTCGTAGAGGTCGTAGCGGTGCTCGCGGCCGATCTCGACCGCGTCCCTGTAACCCTTCGTCGTCAGCAGGGCCGTCTTCGAGCCCTTGCGTTCGATGATGCTGTTGGTGACGAGGGTCGTCCCATGAATGACATTGCCGACTCGGTCGGGCGCCACCTGGCCGCGTTCGAGGGCATCGCGGAGGACCGCCTCGACCGCCTGCGAGGGGTCGGCCGGCGTCGTCAGCGACTTGCCGACCGTAAAGGCGCCGCTCTCGTCGTCGACGAGGATCAGGTCGGTGAACGTCCCCCCGATGTCGACGCCGACCCGATAGGAGCTGTCAGCCATGGGCCATCACCGTGGGTGCGAGTCTCGAACCTGTCCGTCCAACAATGTTCGGACATAAGCCACAAGACTTCCCCGGCTCGCTCGTGCAGTCAGGCTTACAAGTAGGCACGCAGACCCCATGATCTTCCCAATATAGACGGATGATCAAGCACCTGCACGCTGCGGTGAGGGCATGTTTCCGCGTGATCCGCAACATCACGGTCGCATGCGGGACATTTGACGAGAGCCATGTCCTCTCCTCAAGGCCGACCGAAGTCGGGTAACCCGGATCGCTGACACCGAAATCAGCCACGGTAGGCTCGGCCACGAGGCAGGACGCGTGTGACCACGATGGTTCGCGTCGGCGTGTCGCGCGTGAAGCGCACTCGCCAGTCGCCCACGCGCAGGCGCCACTCCCTCTCAGCTCCTTCCAGCTTGGCGACATCACCACGTCTGGGGTCTTCGACCAACCGATCGAGCGCCACGAAGATTCGCCGACGCGCCGCCTGGTCAAGATGGCCCATCTCACGGCGGGCACGGTTGGTCAGGACATAACGCCATCCATCGCTCATTCGAGGAGCGCACGCTTTGCCTCATCGGCCGACACGTACTCGCCCCGCCGGTACTCCTCCCAGGCCTCGCGTGCTCCCTCGTCCTCCTCCGGCGTGGTCGGCTCGTCGTCGAGCGGCGCGGCCATCAGCGCCTGCAGCATGGGGTCATTGCGTAAGCCGGCCAGGTAGCGTTCGGCTTCGGCCAGCGCGTAGTCCGGCAGTTGGTCGATCAGGCCATGCAGCGCCTCTTTCGTGGTCATCGTCGATCCTCCTCATTGACGCGACGCTCACTCCGCGACACGCACGACCACCCGACCCTGGACGTCCCCACGGAGGATCCGCGGGAGGACCGTCGGAACCTCCTCAAGGCTTACCTCTCGCGCGATCGACTCCTCCAGCCGTGGCGGGCGGAGGTCATCCGCCAGGCGCTCCCAGATCGCGATGCGTCGCTCGAGTGGCATCTGGGCCGAGTCGATGCCAAGCACGTTGACCCCGCGCAGGATGAAGGGCAGGACCGTCGTCGACACCGCGGCGCCGCCGGTGTTCCCGCTGATGGCGATGCTCCCGCCCTGTTGGGTCGTCTGGAGCAGGTAAGCCAGGGTGGCGCCGCCCACCGCGTCGACGGCGCCCGCCCAGCGCGCCCGGTCGAGCGGTCGCTCGCTCGGCCGGCTCGTCTCGGCGCGGTCGACGATCTCGTGGGCGCCTAGCTCGCGGAGATAGTCGTGGGCGTCGGCCGAGCCGGTGCTGGCAACGACTTCGTACCCACGCGCGGCGAGGATGGCGACCGCCGTGGATCCGACCCCGCCCGACGCGCCGGTGACGATGACTGGCCCACGATCCGGGTTCAGGCCGAGGTGTTCCAGGCGCTCGACCGAGAGGGCGGCGGTGAAGCCGGCGGTTCCGATCGCCATCGCCTGGCGGGTCGTCAGCCCCCGCGGGAGTGGGACGACCCAGTCGGCCGGCACCCGCGCCAGCTCGGCGTAGCCGCCGTGGTGCGCGACCCCGATCTCGTAGCCGTGGGCGAGCACCGCGTCGCCCGGCTTGTGGCGTGGATCGTCGCTCGCGTCGACCGTGCCGGCGAGGTCGATCCCCAGGATGAGTGGATAGCGGCGGACGACCTTGCCGTCAGCGCGGGCCGCCAGGGCGTCCTTGTAGTTGACCGACGAGGCCGCGACCCGAATGGTCACCTCGCCCGGCATGAGCTGGTCGGGGGTCCAGCGATCGAGGGAGACGTTGACGTCGTCGCCGGTCTTGTCGACTACCAGGGCTCGAAAGCGATCCATGCGGCTCACTCCTCGGGAGGGGTCACGCGCCGCCAGGGGTCCGGCGTGGCCGGAGCCTGGCCTACCGAGCGAGCGTCCGCGAGCTTGCCCTCGAGCCGTTGGAGTGACCCTTCGAGATCGCGTTGGCGGAGGGCAATCGTCAGGTCGCCGCGGGTCCGCTCGAGGATGCCGCGGGTGACGTCGGTGGTCCGTCGCAGTCCACCGGTCAGGGCGTCCGGATAGTCGATCGTCACCAGCAGGCTGTAGATGTCGTCCATCGTCTGGAGGATCGACTCGCAGCGGTCGATCTGGCCACGGCGGAGCCGATCGAGGACGTAGCGGCGTAGCTCGCCGACGGCCTCGGCCAGCCCGTTCAGGAATGGGGCCACCGCGACGCCGAGCTCACCCGCCGACGGCATCACGCCCCCCAGGATCAAGCAGTGGACCGCTGTTGCCTCGACCAACTCCTTCTGGGCATCCTGGACGTAGCCGGCGTAGAAAATGTCCGGCTGGCCCTGGAGGTCGTAGGTCAGGCGCTGGCTGAGGCGGCGGGCGGCGCCCAGCAGCTCGTCGGCGTGCTGGCGCTCACCACGGTGGACGGCGCGGATCGAGTTGGCGCAGGTCCGGACCAGCTCGCGGGATCGGGCGAGCGCCCCTTCACGCGCGGCGTTCTTCGCTTCGAGCTCCCCGCGGGCCCAGACCTCGATCTGATCCAGCATCTTCGTGCTCCGGCGCGATCTCGAATCGACCGATTGTAGCACGCTGCATCCGATCAATCTCCGGGCATCGGGCGGACCGCGGCGTAGAGGGCGCGCTCGATCCGCCCGGCGACGGTCGCCCGCGAAAAGCGACTCTCGACGGCCCGGCGGCCTCGAGCCCCCATCTGCCGTCGCGTCTGGGGGTCAGCGGCCAATCGTTCGATCGCCTGGGCTAGCCCTTCTACATCCTTCGACCCCACCGCCGTGCCGGCGCCGACGCCCGCGACGAGCCGCTGCGCCTCGCCCGACCCGGCCAGAATGACCGGCAGGGCCATCGCCATGGCTTCGAGTACGCGGACCGGAAGCTGCCCGCGGGTGAAGGGGATCGGTTGGAGGGCTACGGCCGAGATGTCGGCAGCGGCGAGGAGGTTGGGCACGCGCTCGTGCGGCTGCGCGGGGAGCAGGCGCACGTTCGCTAGCGCGAGCTGGTCCACCAGCCGCTCGACGGCCGGCTTGCCCGATCCGTCGCCCACGATGAGGAATCGGATGTCCGAGCGATGCCGCAGCCGATGGGCGGCGTGGAGGATGGCGGCATAGTCGTAGACCTGGCTCACGGTGCCGAGGCAAATGACGACGATCTCGTCGCCGAGCCCAAGCCCGGCTCGCACCGCTTGCCGTTCCCCCACGGCGACCCGCGGGTCGAGCAGATCGGTATCGACGCCGTTGGTGACCAGGCGGATCTTGTGCGCAGGGACGCCGCGACCCACCAGCTCCGCCACCCAGGCTTCCGTCACCACGACCAGGCCCCGGCTCAGGCGATACACGGCTCGCTCAAACGCGGTGGCTGCGCCCACCGCGGCGCGGTGGCGGAGGGCGCCGAGCTGGATCGCGACCGCCGGCCAGAGGTCGGATACGTGAAGGATGGTCGGCGCGCCGAGCAGGCGGCCGAGCAGGAGGCCGGTCGCGCCGAGAAACAGGGGCGGGCTCTCGACCAGGATCACGTCACGGTTGCCTACCCACGGGAGCGCGAGCGGCGCGGACAGCGTGAACGAGAGCTGGTTGAGGAGGCGGCCGAGGGCGGATGCGCCTGGTCTCGCATAGGTCCAGGTGCGGTAGATGGGGATGCCGTAGATGGCCTCGCTGCAGAGGGCACGTCCGCGATAGGCCGGTGGGATCTGGCCGGTCGGGTAGGAGGGGAATGCCGCGAGCACCCGCACATCGTGGCCGTGCGATCGGAGAAATGCAGCGGTCTCGCTCAGCCGCGTCTGTGGCGCCCCGATCTCGGGTGGGTAATGGTGGGTCAGGATGAGGATGCGGAGTCGCCGGCGAGGCTGGGGCACCAGATGCGCACCGCCGAATCTGCGAAACTGGGCCCATGATAGCCTCCCGATCACCCCGGGTGACCGTGCTCGATCCGAACGCCAACACCCCAGCCTACGACCGAGCGCTCTGCGGGGCGCTCGCGCGGGCGGGCTGTGACGTCGAGCTGGCGACCGCCCCGTTCGTCTACGACGACCTGCCCCCGGCCCGGGGATATCGGATCCAGCATGCGTTCTTCCGCCTGGCGACCGGCGCGCTCGGCGAACGGCTTCGGCTAGCCGATCGGCCCGCACTGCGCCGCCTCGTGAAGTCGGCTGAATATGGACTTGACTGGTCGGCGTTGCTGGCGAGGATGGAGCGGCGCCGACCTGAGGTGGTCCACGTCCAGTGGAGCCTCGCGCCCGCCCTCGAACGGCGCTGCTGGGCCTGGCTGCGCTCGCGCGGTGTCCCGATCGTCTACACCGTACACAATCTCCTGCCGCACGCCGCGCGAGCGGGGGACGCCGCTCGCTACCGCCGCCTGTACCAGGCGGCCGATGCCCTGGTGGTCCACACCCGCGTCAGCGCCGCGGCGCTGGTGGACTCGTTCGGCGTGGCTCGGGAGCGGATCACCGTCGCGCCCCATGGTCCACTGCTCGAGGAGGAGCCGCGCCTGACCCTCGAGGAGGCGCGCGCCAGACTCGGCCTGCCGCGGATGGCGCCGCTGGTCCTCTTCGCCGGGCTCATTGAGCCGTACAAGGGGCTCGGCGACCTGATCGACGCGTTTGCCCGCGTCGTAATGACGAAGCCCGACGCTCGCCTGGTCGTGGCCGGACGGCCCAACGAGTCCTTCGCAGCCTACCACCGCATGTTGGAGCAACGGGGACTCGTCGGCCGAACCCACCTGGACTTGCGCTATCTGCGGCAGGCCGAATTGGCGGCGTACCTGTGCGCCGCCGACGTGGTCGCGCTGCCGTATCGTGAGGTCACGGCCAGCGGCATGCTGATGGCGGCCTGGCGCTTCGCCCGGCCGGTGGTGGCGACCAGCATCGGGGATCTGGCCGAGGTCGTCGAGGACGGCGTGAGCGGCCAGCTCGTGCCCCCGTCGGACCCCCGTGCGCTGGCCGGCGCGCTAACGCGGCTGCTGGCCGAGCCGATGCTGGCGAACCGCGTAGGCGAGGCCGGTCGGCGGCGTACCCTGACCGATCAGAGCTGGGGCGAGGCCGCCGATCGGACGCTGACTGCCTACCGTTCGCTGGGCCGGGCCGCGAAGTCTCGTTAGCGCTTCACCGCGACGACGATGTCCTGTCGGTTCGGGTAGATCGCCCGACTCCGGCCGCACCAGCGCCCGTAGCGGACCGGCTCCTGGATCTCGAGCCGGTGCTCGGCGTAGCGGGCACGGACCCACTCTTCGTCGTAGGCGATCGCGCACTCGGGGATGTCTTTATCCTCCGCTCGGAAGCCGTCGAATCGGTGGGTGAACTTCTTCGCGGACGCTCCCGATTCGATCAGACCCAACGCTTCCGAGTTGAGGACGAAGTACGTGACGAGCGACCTCCCGCCCGGTTTCGAGACGCGGCCGATCTCGGCGAGATAGCGGTCTACGTCAGCCGGGCGCATGTGCGTGAAGACCGAGCCCAGCAGCACGACGTCGAACGTGTCATCCGGGAAGGGAAACCGGTACTCCGAAGCCTGGAACTTGCCATGTCGATTGTAGTTTTCGTTGTACACGTCGGCGACCTGGAACCGGAAATTCGGGTGGTCCTTGCTGATGATCGCCTGCGCCCGTTGGATCGGCTCCGTCATGATGTCGAGGCCTTCATACCGACCATCCCCATTCAGGTAGTCCGTCAACGCGAGGGCCGGGCCCCCGCCCCCGCATCCGATCTCCAAGACGTCGTCGTCAGGTCGCAGATCGCACCATTCGCGGAGATGGGTGACGAGCCTAATGCCACCATTCAACGCCTTGGGGCTGGCGTACAGCGTGGGCTGCGTCGTGGGACCTACCGCGCCGGCGCCCCGAAGGGGGGCGCCGTTGGGCGCTTGGAGGAGGTGGTCCAGGCGACGGTCGACGACGCGACGGATGAGCCGCCCTAGCGCCTGTTTCTGCTCTTGCCGCTGCCTTTGGCGGCGCGCCCTGATGGGGGCCAGGAGCTTACGCCGCCGCTTGTCGATTCGAACGAGCGACTGCCGAACACCCGAGGTGACGCGTCCCAGGAACGTCGGAGCCGAGCATGCCGGGGTCAAGGACGGGCGGTTGCTGGCGTAACTCATCCGTAGCATTGGCCTCAGTGCGAGCGTCATTGGCGGACTCGCTCGGATGCAGAACGCTGCACGACCGCGGAACAGGCGCGCCACGTGGCTGCCGAGCAGCCGACCGTGTATTGTGGCATCCGCCGAGCCGCGCGCACAAATTTTGTCGCTCGCGTGCAGACCAGACATTTGAAGATAAGGCGTCGCGGCTCCCCGGCCGGCCCGCGGTCCCAGGAACGGCCTGCTATCTTCAATTGCCTGGACACCCCAGGCTGTTTGACTCGGACGGGTGTGGGTGGATATACTCGCGCCGCTCCCGAGGGCCCCGGTTTCTCGGGTCATGCGAAGGAGGTCCCGTGTCGCGACAATTGATCTTGAACGGGCGGGTGATCGACGATACCAGCCCCTGCTACGTGATCGCCGAGATCGGGCACAATCACCAGGGCGATGTCGAGAAGGCCAAGGAGCTGTTCCGCCAGGCCAAGGAGTGCGGCGCTTCGGCGGTAAAGCTCCAGAAGCGCGACAACGAGACCTTGTTCACCCGCGAGGCGTTCGACAAGCCGTACGAAAACGAGAACAGCTTCGGACCCACCTATGGGCTGCACCGCGAGTTCCTCGAGTTCGGGCGGGCGGAGTACCGCGAGCTCCGGGACTGCGCCCGCGAACTCGAGATCGACTTCTTCGCCACGGCCTTCGACATCCCGAGCGCCGACTTCCTCGCCGAGCTGGATGTCCCCGCCTTCAAGCTTGCCTCAGCGGACCTGACAAACCTGCCCTTGCTGGTCCACGTGGCTCGGTTCGGCAAGCCGATGCTGGTGAGCACCGGGGGCGGGACCATGGCAGACGTCGAGCGCGCGTATCGCGCGATCATGTCGATCAATTCGCAGCTTTGCCTGCTGCAGTGCACGGCCTCCTACCCGGCCGACTTCGCCGACCTCGACCTGCAGGTCATCACCACCTACCGGGCCCGCTTCCCCGACGCCGTGATCGGCTGGTCTGGGCATGACAACGGCATCGCGATGGCGCCGGTCGCCTACGTCCTCGGTGCCCGCGTCATCGAGAAGCACTTCACCCTAAACCGCGCGATGAAGGGGACCGATCACGCCTTCTCGCTCGAGCCGGTTGGGCTGCGGAAGATGGTGCGAGACCTGGCCCGGACCCAAGAGGCGCTGGGCGACGGCGTCAAGAAGCGGCACCCAAGCGAGGCGGCCGGTATGGCCAAGATGGCCAAGAGCCTCGTCGCCGCGCGCGACCTGCCGGCGGGCCATATCCTCACGCGGGACGATGTCGCGATCAGGTCACCCAGCGGGGGCATGCCGCCGTACGAGCTGGAGCGCCTGGTCGGCGCCAGGCTGACGCGCCCCCTCCAGACCGACGACGCCTTTTCGTTCGACCTCATCGAGGGCGCTGGCAACGGGGCCGTGCATGCCAACTCGGCCTCGCGGGCGGTCGCATCGACGTCGCGCTAGTCATCGGCTGTGCTCGATCGGGCACGAGCATCCTGGGCGAGCTGCTCAACGCACATCCGTCGATCAAGTACCTCTTCGAGGCCGGAACAGCCTGGAAGCTGGCCGGTGCGGGTGCCGACGGCTCGCACCGGCTCGTCGCGGCGCACGCCACGCCGGAAGTCCGGGGCCGGATTCGGGAGTGGTTTCGGGCGCAACAAGGCCCCGCCGCCCTGCTTGTCGAGAAGAATCCGCGCAACATTCTGCGGGTGCCCTTCCTGCGGGCGGTCTTTCCGGAAGCCGCGATCCTCCACATCGTCAGGGACGGGCGCGATGTCGCCTGCTCGCTGATGCCGGGGATCGGTGGCGCGAGGTGGCGCCACCTGAAGCCGCCGTCCTGGCAGCGCCTGTTTGCCGAGCACGAGGGTATCGTGCGATGCGCGCTGGCGTGGCGGGAGACGCTCGAGATCGCGCTCGATGACCTGTCCGAGGCACCGCACCTGCAGGTCCGTTATGAGGACCTCGTGAGCCGGCCGAACGACATCGCCGGTGACGTGCTGCGCTACCTCCGGCTCTCGATGGCGCCGGCGGTGGAGCGTTTCTGCGAAAAGGTCCAGGACTCGACGGGCGGCTCATATCAGGCCGAGCATCAGGTGAAGTGGTACCGGAGCGACCACAGCCGGCGGGTTGGGAGGTGGCGTGAGAACTTGAGCCTCGACGAGCAGCGGACTGTGAACGAGCTGCTCGGGCCGTTGCTTCGGCGGCTGGACTACCCGTATGATGCCGGTCCACTCTGACCTCGGGGGCTCGTAGCGGCGATGAACATCCTGTTCGTGATGCGGCACGCCGGCTACGTCCGCAATTTCGAGTGGGCTCTGCGTTTGCTGGCGGAGCGCGGCCATCGGGTCCACGTTGCGTTCGACGAGCCGTCGAGGGCATGGATGTTGGAACCGGCCGCTGTCCTCGCAGGGCTCGCCGACCGATACCCCAACGTCTCGCACGGCGCCGCGCTCGGGCGCGATCTCGATCCCTGGTCGATCCTCGCTCGGCGGCTGCGGCTGGCCATCGACTACCTCCGCTATCTCGAGCCGGGCTACCGCGACGCGCGCAAGCTCCGGGCGCGCGCCGGGCGGCGCGCCCCGCGCATCGTCCGTCGCCTTGCCGGGTGGCCGGTCGTCAGGGCCCCGCTCGGGCTCGCCCTCCTCCGCCGGGGCCTTCAGGTCATCGAACAGGCGGTCTCCGACGCCCGCGCAAGCGCCCGGTTCATCGGCCGGCATCGACCCGACATCCTGCTCCTGACCCCGCTGGTCGAGTTGGGGTCGCCCCAGACCGATTACGTCCGCGGAGCCAAGGCGCGCGGGGTCCGCACCGGCCTGTGCGTGGCGAGCTGGGACAACCTGACCAACAAGGGGCTGATCCGGGACGTCCCCGACCTGATCATGGTCTGGAACGACGCGATGAAGCGCGAGGCGGTCGAGCTGCACGGCGTACTGGCCGAGCGGGTGGTTGTGACGGGGGCGGTGCCCTACGACCACTGGTTCGAGTGGCGGCCCAGCACGAGTCGGGAGGAGTTCTGCGGTCGAGTCGGTTTGCGGCCGGACCGCCCGTTCGTGCTGTACCTGTGCTCGTCGCCGTTCATCGCGCCCGAGGAGGCCGGCTTCGTCGGAGGGTGGATCCGCGAGCTGCGAGAGCGAGGGGGCCCGCGCCTCCGAGACGCCGGCGTGCTGGTCCGCCCACATCCGATCAATGCCGCGCAGTGGCGCGACGTCGACCTGTCCGAGCCCGGCCGCGTCGCGGTGTGGCCGCGGGTGGGCTCCGATCCGGTCGACGCTCAATCACGGTCCGACTACTACGACTCGATCTATCACAGCGTGGCCGTGGTGGGGGTGAACACCAGCGCGCAGATCGAGAGCGCGATCGTCGGCCGACCGGTCTACACGCTGCTGGCCCGGGAGTTCCGAGACACCCAGGGGGGGACGCTGCACTTCGGTCATCTGGCGCAGGCCGAGGGCGGACTGCTACGCGTGGCCGAGACGTTCGAAGAGCACGCTGCGCAACTGGCAGAGGCCCTGGTGGCCGACGCGCGGGCAGATGAGCGGACTCGGCAGTTCGTCGAGGCTTTCGTGCGGCCGTGGGGGCTGGACGTGGCGGCGACGCCGAGACTGGTCGAGGCGATCGAGGTCGCCTGCGCCGCCCCGGCGCCCCGACCCCGCCCTCGCCCACGCTGGGCCGCCCTCCTTCACTTGCTCCTCACGCCGCTGGTGTACGGCGGGCACCGGGGCCAACAGGA
>JACCZL010000077.1 GCA_013695975.1 Chloroflexota bacterium | reverse complement strand
GCCTATGGCCCATCGCCCCCCTCCCGATGAGGCAGCGCCCGATCAGGGCCGTAAAGTGGAAGCTACGCTGCGGCGAGGGCGCCGCTCTCCCACAGAACCGCTCTTCCGCTTCGCATCGGTGGGAGCGGACCACGGACCAAAGGAGGCACCGGTGACATCGACGAACGGACACGCCCTGATGAATGGGTCGGCCGGCAACGGGCGCGAGCCCGAGCTGGTCCGGACCCCGCTGCTGCCTGAGGGGTACGCCGTCCCCGCCTCCCGCTGGACCCATCCGAGTCAGCGACTGCGCCAGCTCCTCGATCACGAGCCGTACGTCTTCGCGCCGGGCGTCTACGATCCCTTCACCGCCCAGCTCGCGATGTACTATCGTTTCAAAGCCGCCTACTTCAGCGGCTACTCCTTCGCGATGGGCCACGTCGGGTCGACCGACATGGACCTCTACGCGGGCGTCGAGATCGCCGACGCCGCCCGCCGCACCGTGAGCGCCCTCCGCAAGTTCCAGCTCACGATGGCCGTCGGCGACCCGGATGCCGGCGTCGCGCCCAGCCACCTCGAGATCCCGCCGGTCGTCCTGGACATGGACGGCGGCTACGGCAACGCCTTTAATGTCGGGCGGACGACCGAGCTGTACGTCGGGGCCGGAGTCGCCGGGGCCCACATCGAGGACCAGGTCCTGCCAAAGCGCTGTGGCCACATTGCCGGCAAGGCCTTGATCGACGCCGGTGAGATGCTCGGCAAGCTGCGGATGATCCGCGACGTCGCCAACGACGTCGGCAACCCCGACTTTGTCATCGTGGCGCGGACCGACGCCGTCTCGGCCGTCGACGCCCCCGAGCCTCAGCGGGGTCTGCCGCTGGCGATCGACCGCGCCCTGCGCTATCTCGAGAGCGGCCTGCCCGACCTCGTCTGGTGCGAGTTCCCGACCTCCGAGCGCGGGCCGGTCGAGACCTTCGCGGCCCAAGTTCGCAAGCGCTTCCCCGAGGCGCGGCTGGCCTTCAACTGGTCGTCGTCGTTCAAGTGGCACGAAGACCCCAGCCCGCTGCGCTTCGCCGAGCTAGGTCAGATGGGCTTCAAGTTTATCTTCATCACCCTGGCCGCGATCCACGCCAACGGCCTCGGCTTTAGCCGCCTGCTCCAGTGGCTGGCCGAGCGCCAGGAGCAAGGCTACGTCGATCTGCAACGCACCGAATGGACCCGCGGCGCCGACCTGCCCAGCCGCAGCCACCACCTGTTCTCGGGCGTGCCCTACCACCACCTGGTCGGCAATCAGTACGGCGCCGCGCGACTGGGCCGCGAGGTCGCCGAAGAGCATCGGGCCGAGCTGGCCCTGTAGGAGGACGAGATGCCAGACAACACATCCACCGCGGCCACTGACAGCATCGAGCTGCATGGTGGGATCGACGGCCCAGCTCGGGCCACGGCCACCGACGGGATTAGCTGGGCCGTTCCCTGCGAGTGCCCCGATCCCTGCCCGCGTGACCACGAGCACGAATAGCGCGGAGCCGCAACCCCTCAACCCACCCAGCACAACGAGACACCCCCGATGGCAAGTGGCCGGTTCCGCGGGCCGGTGCTACGATTGGGCGAATGGCGCGTCAACGACGACGGGCCGGTCTGGTGACCGCGGACCCGGTACGGCTGTGCGATAGGACACCGGTCGACGGCTTCGCTAGCCCGCGGGTCGTCGGCACGCCCGCCGATCGCGCGGAGGTGGCTGAGGCGCTGGCAGACCTCGGCGTCGACGCGGTCGAGATCGGACGGCCCGGGCTCCGGCCCGATGATGCTGAGCTGGCCGAGCGGCTACGCGAGCTGCGTGGCCCCGTCCTGGTCGCCAGCTCGAGCGCCGATCGCGCCGAGCTGGTGTGCTGCGGCGATGGCGTGCGACGGCTCGCCTCGAGTCGTTTGAACGTCTGCATCGCACTGCGCGACCAGTCCGACTCGCGCCAACTCGAGCGCCTCATTCGGGTCGCCCTCGGCTACACCTGGGACGTCCAGCTTACGCTCCTGGACGCCACCCTCGCGCCGCGGGCAAGTGTGGTCGAAGCGCTGGCCGCCGCGGCAGGCGCCGGCGCGCGTACCCTGGCGCTCGTCGATCGGGGCTGGGCCCTCCCGCGCGACGTCGACACTCTTGTCCGAGAGGTCCGCGCCGCGCTGGATGGACGGCAGGTCCGGGTGGCGGTTCGCTGCTCCAATCGGCTCGGGCTAGCCCTGGCGAACGCCCTGGCCGCCCTGGCGGCGGGGGCCCAACAGGTCGAAACGTGCGTGAACGGGATTGGACCGGCCCTGGGGGTCACGCCGATCGAGGAGCTGGTCGCCGTGGCTGCCCTGCCCGGCCACGACTGGAAGCTCGCTCGCCCGATCGCGACAGCCGATCTGCGTCGAGTCAGCCAGCTCGTTGCCGCGCGGACCGGTCTCCCCGTCCCTCCAAATAAGCCGATCGTCGGCTCGAACGCGCTGGTCGACGGTGCCAGCGCCACCCGGGACACGGACGCCTGGAGGGGCCTCGGATGGACGGCGAACGGGGCCGAGGACGGGCCGACGACCCGCCCGCCGCGGGCGACCGACCATCCGGCTGAAGGCGAGGCCCGCTCGCGACCGGCCTTCGAGCGGCGCCTCGCCGAGCTGGGCGTGATTCTGGCCCCGCCGGCCCGGGACGCCGCGTTCGCACGCTACGCCCAGTTGGCCAGCTTCAGCGACCGCGTCTCGGACGCCGACCTCCGCGCGATCCTGAGTCGAGTCGCCCATGCAGACTGAGCTGCTCGAGACGTTCCTCGAAATCGCCCGCTACGGGAGCGTCACCCGGGCGGCCGAGAGCCTGTTCCTGACTCAGCCGTCAGTCTCGGGACGCCTGCGCGCGCTCGAAGCGCTGCTCGGCGAGCAGCTCGTGATCCGCTCGACACGCGGCGTCCGGCTGACCGACGCCGGTCGCGAGCTGCTCCCCCACGCGGCCCAGGTCGTCCAGGCCGTCCGGGATGGCGAGACGGCCCTGCGGGACCTCCGCGCCGTCCGCTCGGGCACGCTCCTCATCGGCGCCGCGCCGGCCGTCAGCACCTACTACTTGCCTGGGGTGCTCAAGCAGTTCACGACGGCCTACCCCGGGGTCGCCATCTCGGTGCGGACCGATCACTCGGAGGAGATCCTGGGCATGCTGCTCGCCGACCAGGTCCAGATCGGACTCGTCCGGAGTCTGGAGCATCCCGAGGTCGAGGTTCAGCCCTGCTATGAGGATGAGCTGGTCCTGGTGGTCCACCCGAGCCATCCGTTCTTCGAGCGAGCCGCTGTCAGCCTGGCCGAGGTCGCTCTGGCCGGTCTGGTCCTGTTCGACCGCACGTCGAGCTACTACGAGCTGACTCGCGGGCTGTTCCGCGGCTCGGGCCTGGACCCGATGACGGTGATGGAGCTCGATAACATCGAGGCGGCGAAGAAGATGGTCGAAGAAGGCCTCGGCGTGGCGCTGCTACCGAGAGTGGCAGTGGCGCGGGAGATCGCCCTGGACACGCTCGCGGCTGTGTCGATCGTCGATGCGCCGACCGTCCGGCGGGCCATCGTCGCCATCCATCGACGCGGGGCCGGGCCCGGCGGCCCGGCCCGCGCCTTTCTTCACTTGCTCCGCGATCAGTCGTGGCGCTCGAGCCAGTCCGCGACTTTGGGCCAGAGGTCGTTGCTCGCGGCCCGCCCGACCACGATTCCGACGTGACCGCCCTTTACCAGCAGCTCCTGCTTGTCTGCACTGCCGACGAGTGAGAGCGTCGAGCCGGTCGTCGAGCGCGGGGCGATGGCGTCGGCCGACGCGGCGACGTTGAGGACCGGGCAGCGGATATTCCCGAGGAGGACCCGCCGGCCGTCGAATTCGAGGGTGCCCCTGGCCAGCTTGTCCTCGCGGTAGAACTCCTTGATCCACTGCCGGAAGGCGGCGCCCGGGAAGGGCACCCCCTCGTTGACCCAGCGATACATCGCCTGCCAGCCGGCGACGTCGAAGCTCTCGTCGCCCAGCTTGTCCCAGAGGCGGACGTAGGTGCCGACGGTGCTCGGCAGGGGGTTGAGCATCTTCGAGCCGAGATCCGGCATCGAGCCCGGCACGGTCGGGAAGACCTCGACGAGCTCGTCGATCGGGAAGGCGTTCTTGGCCGTCCAGGACCCGAACTTGCCGCTCTCGGCGAAGGTGATCGGAGCGGTGAACAGGACCAGGTTCTTGATCGCGTCGGGATAGAGCGCGGTGTAGCACGCGACCAGGGCGCCGCCGATGCAGTAGCCGAGCATCGTCAGCTCCGCGACGCCCGCGGCCTGGCGCGCTTTGCGGACAGCCCGGGGCAGGTAGCGCGTGACCAGCGTCTCGATGTCGAGATTGCGGTCCTCATCGCCCGGGATGCCCCAGTCGAGCAGGAACACGTCGAACCCGCGGCCAAGAAGAGACTGGACGAAGCTCGCCCCGGGCCGCAAGTCGAGGATGTAGGCGCGGTTGATCAGCGGCAAGACCAGGAGGACCGGGGTCTGCTGGGTGGCCGGCATCGCGCGGAGGTAGCGGTAGAGACAGGCCTTGTTCTTGCGCCAGACCACTTCTTTCGGGGTCGTGCCGACCGGAGCGTCGCGGGCGCCAAGGACGGCCCGGGCCACGTCGAGCGACCGCTCGTTTGCCGTCCAGACGCTGTCCGCGGCGGCCCATGGAGAGGGCAGCGGGGAGCGCAGATCAGTAGCCATCGTCAGCCCGCCTTGGCCCGCGATCGGGCCCGCCCATCGCCGCTCGCCCGTGCCTCGACGCCAGCGCGGGCGACCGCGCGGTCCAGTGCCGCCTCGAAACGCTCGAGACGCGCCTCGAGGCGATCGTCAAGCTGGTCGATCTTCTCCTCGAGCGCGGCGATCATTTCGCCCAGGCGGGCGATGTCCTCGCGGGTCGGGACGTTGATCGTTTCGAGGTAGGTCCGCATACTGTCGCGGGCCGTCTTCTGGGCGGACAGGATCGTCTCGAGCAGCTTGCCCTGGGCCTCGGCAAACGCCGGCGTGCCCATAGCCCGCTCGAGCGAGGCGTTCCAGGCCCGCTCGTTGGCCTCGTAGATCTGGCGCCAGAACTCGAACGGGTCAGGCGCCAGGGAGAGTCTGGTAGGCTGTTCAGGTGGGTTGCTCAACGCGGCTGGTCCTCCTCGTGGTCAGGTCTGACCGAGATCAACGCGCCCACGATCATCATAGCAGGAGGCCCCACCTTTGACAAAACGGCACATCTATGTGCATACTGTCTATAGATGCACCTCCTGAGGGGTGACACGATGCGATGGAGGTCTGTCCCGATGTCAACGCCGTCCGATCAGTCCCGTAACGTCGCCAACGCCGCGAATGAAGGGGTCCGCGCTGCCGCCGAGGCGACCCGCCAGACCGCCGAGGGCGCCCAGGAGGCTGGCCGCAAGGTCATCTCGGCCTGGGCCAGCGGCACCGAGGCCGCCCTGCAGGCGACCTTCGAGATGCAGAACGCTGCCCTCCAGGCCGGCCTTTCGATGGCCGGGGCCGCCGGCGACAGCAACCGCGCCATGATGCAGCAGTGGGCCGACGCCGCCCGCCAGGCCCAGGAGGCCGCCCTCGAAGCCTTCCGCACCAACCTCCGGTCGGTGGAGAACCTGGCCCAGTCCAACCGCCCAAAGGGCAAGTAGGCTCGGCAGACACCGTAGGCTCTAACCCGGCTGGCTCCGTAGGGGCGCGATTTATCGCGCCCTCACCC
>JACCZL010000069.1 GCA_013695975.1 Chloroflexota bacterium | reverse complement strand
GTAGTCGAAACCACGCAGCGCACGCCCCGGCGGGCGCTGCGCCGGAGATGAGGGCCGCGGTTACTACCGCGGCCCTCATGCGTTCAGTACACGGTTCGCTGTGCCCAGGTCTCGGCCGATCAGGCGGTCGGCGATCTCCGCGGAGAGAAGAGTGCCGGGCAAGCTTGCGCCCGGGTGGGTACCGGCGCCGACGCAGTAGAGGCGCTCGACGTCTTCTGAGCGGTTGTGGGGGCGGAAGTAGGCTGATCGCAGGAGAACTGGCTCGATCGAGCAGGCGCTGCGACCGCAAACCTTGAACTACGTCACGTTAGGCGTGCGGCCCCTGAGGGCTAGCGGAGCAGCGTGTCACCGTGACTCTTGCGATGATCCCTTGAGCCTCACGCACGCCTTCAATGCTCTGGAGATTGCCACGCATGGTGAACGTGGAGCTGGCGTGTCGGGCAGGGTGATCAGCCGGCGCCCGTTCCGGAGGCCGGGGCTTCCGCGCGCCGCCCGTAGTTGCGTAGCGTGTGCTCGAGCTCGGCGAGCTGTCCCTCGTACCCAGCCCGAAACGCCTCGCGCCAGTCCGGATCCAGGTCCGGTGGGAACAGCGTCGGATCGTCGCGCTGCAGCTCCTCCGCGAACTCGACCAGGCGGCGCTCCAGTCGCCGGTACTCCGCCTCGGTGGTGATCCGCCTGGGCTTCATGGCGCCTCCCTCGGGTCGAGCTCGATCAGACCCTTCCGTCCGCGTCCATCCTTGCGCTGCTGGAAGAACTCCAGGAACGTCCGCCCGGTCTCGGCCTCGATCATTTGGGCGACGAAGACCTCGCAGCCGTAGTGAGCCCGCTGGGCGGCCCGCGCGGAGGGCGTCGGCAGCAGAATCGGGTCCAGCACGCTGAGGGCCACGCCACGGTGATCGTAGCATACATCCACGTCGACGGGGTTAGGCACGGCCGTCACGAACGAGCCGTCGATCCAGGCCACGAGGCAGCCAGCGCGTCGGAGCTCGCGCAGGACGGCCTGGAGGCCGGGCACGAGGCGCTGGCGCTGGTCGCCCTGCCCGAAGCGGCGGATGAGCTCGTCCCAGGCGCAGGGCCAGTGGCCAGGCGGCAGATAGCCGGCCGCGGTGAGCTGGGGCAGGCGAGCCGGACGGCGTCGGGAGAAGCGGCGCACGGGAGCCACGATAGCAGCATACGCCCTCAGCCGCTCGGCCCGGGCGCGTCGTTGCAGCCTCAGGAGGATGCCACGTCAACTCGTGGCAGGGGTCGCCCAGGCTGCCCGCGGGCGGGACCTCCTGGACAGGTCGTGACGCGGTGGTCAACTATCTGAAGGACTTGTGCCCGGCCGTTCTGCTTGCGAGCCGAAATCTTGCGCAATCAGGCGGTCGGCGATCTCCGCGGAGAGGCGCGTGCCGGGCAAGCCTGCGCCAGGGTGGGTGCCGGCGCCGACGAAGGAGAGCCGCTCGAGATCCTGGTAGCACTTGAGGCCGTGCTCGGTCCCGTCCAAATGGGTCGTCCAGGGGACCTCATCTGCCGTCCAGCTCGGCTTGTTACGCTCGTAGTGGTGCGTTCGCGGAGCGCTCGATTGGAGCGCTCTTGCTCCCCACCTCAAGCGGAGCAGCGCGTCATCGTAACCGTCGAGATGCTTCCCCGAGACTCGCGGACGCCTGCGATGGTCTGAAGATCGCCACTCATCCTGAACGTGAACTTCGGATCTCCACCCCAGGTAAGTGCGCCGTCCGAGAGGACCCGCGGGAAGGCGCGGACTCCCCCTGCGCGCAGGCTTCCCCCGTCGTCGGCCCACGCGTACTGGACCGTTGCGCCGGCTGCGTCGATGTCCTCGACGGCAAGCAGGGACGGTAGCGAGCCGAATGGGCTGGACCAGGTGCCTTCCCAGACACCGTAGAACGCCGCAATGTCGGGCGCAACGCCGGCGGGCGGCGTGACCGAGCGGAAGGCGCGCGGGACCTCTACCGGGGTGGAGCACGGCGGAGGGGGCGGGCCCGCCGCGACGGGAGCGGCGGTTGTCGGCGCCTGGTACGTTGGCAGGCGGGCCTGATCTCCGGCCGCCAGACCCGACACGCGGAGATTCCTGACGACGACCGATGACTCCCGGTCATCGTCCAGACTTCCCAGTCTGGACGCCGCGAACCGGACTCTGCCCCTCTCGTAGGCCGAGTCGGCCGCTGACAAGACTGGCTGATCGTTGAGCAGCAGCCAGAGGTTCGGCCCTGCCGCCCGCACAGCCATGGTGTTCCAGCCGTCGGGCGAGAGCAGTCCGGCCGGCACCGTCGTGGCTGCCAGGATCGTGACGTCCGCGCCGGTGACCTTCACGATCTCGGCCTCACCGGTCGCAGGCACCACGCGACCCAGGTAGAAATCGCGGCGATCCGGCTGCACCCGGATGCGGGTCGCGAACCGGGCTTGGTCGACCCCAGTGACCGCCTTTACCTCTAGGCGCACCTCACCATCCGAAAGCGTGACGCCGTCCCCCATCGACGCTATTCCGGCGACCTGGTCAGCGGCACTGCACCGTCCGGTGACCTTCATGAAGTAGCCCTCGCCGACGAACTCGCCGACGTTGCGGCCCACGGGGCAGCTAACGGGCCGGACTGGACCCGGCCCCGTGAGCGCGTCCTCCATGACTACGACACCCACCGCGGGTGCGGCCTCCTCCGCGGCTGCCACTGGTGCAACGAGCCCAAGCCATGTCATGAGGCCAAGACCCACGCTCATCGCAGCGACGCGCGTCAACGTCCACATGGTCTACCCTCTCGCTCGTAAGTCCGCCTGCCGCCCTTCTCCCCGGGACAGCGGCCTGCCACCGAGGCGCTGCCCTACCATGCAGCCGGCATGGAGTTCCACCTACCAACGTGTCATTCGCCACGACCACCAGGCCAGATCGCCGCGGGATGGTACCCGGTGCCGCCGAACTCGACCGCGGGAGCCAGATGCGGAGCTCTCGCCTGCCTCCTTGTCTACTGTCGCAGACGGCGCTGCCGAAGGCATCGGCGCGGTTCCCCGTGATCCTGCTGTTGGTGATGCTCAGGGTGCCGCCGAGGTTGCAAACGCCGCCTGCGTCACTTGCCTGGCCGTTGGCGTGGTT
>JACCZL010000060.1 GCA_013695975.1 Chloroflexota bacterium | reverse complement strand
CGCCTGCTGTCCGAGGCGATCGACCTGGCCCGGGCGTCGCGCGACAGCACTCCGCTGCCCACCGACGCCACCGCGCCCGAGCAGCGGCCGTCGCTCGATCTGCCGATCGACGCCTTTTTGCCGCCCGACTACGTGGCCGACGACGCCGCGCGGCTCAGCCTGTACCAGCGCTTCGCCGCGGTGACAACGGGCGAGGAGCTAGGCCAGTTGATCGGCGAGCTCGACGACCGCTTCGGCCCGCCGCCGGAACCGGCCCAGAACCTCCTGTACCTGGTGGGCCTGCGCCTCCAGGCCGCGCGGGTCGGCGTTGGTCAGATCACGGCCACCGAGGGCGACGTCGTCGTCAAGTTCCGCGGGCAGATTCGGGTGGACGTCCAGCGGCTGTCACGCGAGGTCGGCACTCCGCTACGGGCCGGGTCCAATCAGCTCCGACTCGCGCGCGGGCGCGGCCAGGCCTGGCTCGCGACGCTCCAGCGGCTGATCGACCTGCTGCCTGCCGCTTGAGGAAGGAGCAGGAGCTCTCTCGTGAGTCCGACTTGGAGAGGAGGCAGCGGAGTTAGCCCAACAGGCGCGACCGGGGGTGGCGGGCAGCGGCCCGCGTTTGTCTTCCCGCCGCGAAGTTACAACTGGCAATGGCGCCTCGTGCAGCGCATCCGTCGGAAGGACCCGTTGTTCCGAGAAGTGCTGCTCGAGTGCGACCGCGAGATCCGGCGCCGACTCGGGTGGTCGGTCGACGACTTTTTGAGGCGAGATCCCAAAACCATTGGCCGCGACTTCTCGGAAGAACACTTCGAGCCCATCCTGACGGCGGCGCAGATCGCCCAGGTGGAATGCTGGCGCCGGCGCGGCGCTTGCCGCTGTCCCGGGGCCCCGATCCGCTCGGGGCGCCCAGGATGCCTGGGCCTTAATCAATAGACGACGCTGGTGGTCAGGAGGTTGGGGCTTCAATGCCACAGTCCCCGCGGACGCCGACAGCACGCAGTGTGCGCTCCGGTTGGCTGCCGCGGTCGGTGCTCATCGGTCGATTCGGACCCGTCGAGGTCGAAGATTCCTGGCCGGTCACATCAAGCGATCGGGCGGGATTGCTGCCTACGCGGCCGTCGGCCCCGCGCTGTTCTATCTGGGCCTTCCGAACCTCCGCGGCCTTCGCCGACGTCAGCCGCTGATCTCCTTGCAGTGGGCAGGTCGCAGGTTGGACCCCGATGGCGTGGTGAGATCCGCCCTCCAGCCCGACGGCTCGCCGTTCGCCACCGCGTGGTGTCTCAGGCTGCTCGCTCTGGCCGCCGATGAGCCCGGCGGTCGCGAACGACTGGAAAGAGTTTTAGGCTGGTTGTTGCAGCACCAGCGAGCGGATGGGTCCTGGTGGCCTTCGGCACCGCTCCAGATTCCACCCATTGATCTGGTGGACCCGGAACAGCACGAAGAGTGGATCTTCAACGGTCAAGGGGGCGGTACGATTCGATTTGATCAGGAGCAGGGCGTCTTCACGACGGCAACCGTCCTGGAGGCTCTCCGGATCGCCAGCGCACGCTTGGCGGAGGCACGGGGCGCCGGTCGGGGTACGTCTTGAAAGCGGTCTGGCAGGAGCTACCCAACCTCGCACGAGGCGTGACCCGCTGGAGTGACTGGTTCCGGTCCAAGGTCCCGCTGCTCCTCGTCGCGTTCTCCTATCACGCTCTGCTGGCCAACCTGGCGCCGGTGGCGTTCGCCGAGCGCCTCGCTGCCATCTTCGCGTTCATCTGCCTGGGCTACGCGTTTGGCTACGCCGTCAACGACTTCGCCGACCGAGACGTTGACCGGCTGGCCGCCGCGGTCGCGCCGCTGATCGGATTGGCCGCCGCCGGCGTCGCCACGCTGTACTCGCTCCCCCCGGTGCGCTTCAAGGAGCGAGGATGGCTCGGCCTGCTCGTGTCGGCGGCGGCCCAGAGATCCCTGCCGGCGCTGATCATCGCTGCCACCTTTGACGATCTCGGTTGGGAGGCCGCGCTGTTCGCATGCTTGCTGTTGCTGATCGGCCTGCGTTGGATCCTCGTCCACCAGATCCTCGACTCGCCCGCCGATCTAGAGGCTGGGGTGCGGACGTACGTGTCTGGGTGACCCTCCAGGTGTATTTTCGGCAAGGTTCCCAGTCGGCCTTCAGCCTCGAAGGGTACGCGCGGCAGCCATTAGCCGATTTCTACGAGATCTACTGGCCGCTGAGTCTGTCGCTCCTCCTGGTGATCTCGCAACCCTGGCTCTGGCCCTTCCCACTGGTGTTCATCCTTTGGCGGGCGAGTCTGATGAATCCGCGCAGCGCTGACGGCGCGTGGCTGCTCGCTCGAGCGAGGTCGCTGCGCACCATGCGGGGCGACCCGGACCCATCGGACGCCCAACCCCCTAGGCGCCGTGGACCGCCCGCGGTCTCCCCCTCACATGAGGCCGCCGCCGACCAGGCCGATTCGGAGCTCGACGAGCCGGCGCCGTACCCATCGGGCGGTCCCACAACAGGCGCAGGCCGGCCGCCGCCAGGAGCGCCGCCACACCGAGCGTGACCGGCGCGAGCCAGGTGCCCGCGAAGGTGACCCAGCCGAGATCGAGAATGCCGGATCGTAGCAGCTCGGTGTGAATCTTGAGATCCGCAGCCTCCGGCACCAGGCTCCGATAGACGCTGAAGCGGCCATCCGTACACCTGACGCAGTTGGCCGCGAACATGTCACTAGCTCGCTGTCCCGCCGTCCAGAAATCGACCAGGGCGCCTGGAAGCTGGATCAGCACGCCGACCAGGACGAGCCCAACGGCAGCGAACCGTGCCCTCCGCTCGAGCCAGCAGGTCGCCAGCGGCACCAGGGCCAGCGGCAACACCGGCAGCAGGTAGCGCGGGCCCCAGCCCCAGCCACCGTGCCAGCCGATCCAGAAGCCATGCACGACCAGCCAGAGCGCGGCCATGCCGCCGAAGGCCAGGGCCGCACTCCGCCGCTCGCGGTAGAAGCGCCGGAACGCCCACGCGGCCGCCACGATCGGCAGCGCGTACCACACGACCCCGCGTGCCGGCGACACCAACAGCCCGTAGAACCCGACCAGTGGGATATTGGCGAAGCCAACCCGAAGCACCCGCCCGGCCGCTCCGGCGTCCGCGACCTCCTGGCCGTCTACTGACCTGGCGAGATAGCCGGTGTTCAAAGCATCGCCGTAGCGCCCGAGGTTGAACAGCCCGTGCAGCGCGAGTGCCACCAGCGCGGGCCCGAGGATGAGGGCGACCGTCGTCGGGGTGCGCCAGAGTGCCCGCCCACGGGCGTCCGGCAGCAGCAGCACCAGCGGCAGCGCCAGCACGCTGGTTAGCTTCACGAGCACCGCCAGGAGCAGCGCCGTGCCGCCCAACCCCGCGCGGGACGGCGACGCCCCCAACAACAGGACCACCCCGAGCAGCAGCAGCAGCCCCTGGAGCGGATCGGCAAAGACGACCCGCGCCTGGCCCCAGGCAAAGGTCGCGAAGGCGTAGGCCAGGGCGGTGAAGATCGCGGCAGCCGAGGGGTATCCCAGCCGCAGCACCAGCAGCGCCAGCAGCGCCGCCGTGGCCGCCGTCACCGGGGCGTTGAAATAGCTGGCCAGGATGCGGGCGGCTTTGTCGGCCTCGTCCCGCGCCCCCCAGGTGTAGCGGGCTCGGACCCCCTCGGTCAGCCCCTCGAGCCCGCGCCCCACCGGGATCAGGGGGGCCATCGCCAGCGACAGCCCGGGCGCGTAGTGGGCGTAGAACCGCCCGTCGACGCCGGTTCGGCCGGCTTCGTTCGGTTGCTCGAGCGACTGGATGGCAAAGGTGCCTTGCTCGACCAGGGCGCGCGCCGTCCGGTAGGTGTACTCCTGGTCCTGTCCGACGTAGTGGCCGCTCGCGGTCACGACGTAGACGGCGAGGGTCAGGCAGAAGACCCCCCAGCAGACGCGCCGAGCGCTCCTGGGCAAGACTCGGGGTGCAGGCAGCGGCTCGGTGCTTGCGGGACTCGGGCGCAAGTCGTCGACCACCGCCGGCATCGTGAGCCCTCCAGACCGCGGCCCTAGACAAGCGCGGCCAGCGCGGTCGAGCCACGGCAGCGTGGTAGTCTATCATTCGCGCCTGCCTGGTGCACCCGCGGCGACCGAGTCCTTCCTCGCCGGCTCCGGCTGGGAGTGATGACTCGAGAATGGGGGCGATCGCGTACGCCACATGCCGCATCGCTGACGCTCGATGAACCATCCGGCGGTCTCGGTCATCGTCCCTTCGTACAACGCGGCTCGGACGATCTCGGGTTGTCTCGAGTCCCTCCAGCGCCAATCGTCTCCCGAGCCCTTTGAGATCATCGTGGTGGACAGCTCCAGCGACGGCACGGCCCAGCTCGTCGCCCGCCGGTTCCCAGACGTCCGGCTCTACGCGTTCGCCGACCGCAAGTTTCCGGGCGATGCGCGAAACCTCGCGGTGACCCAGGCTCGAGGAGAGATCCTCGCCTTCATCGACGCCGATTGCGTCGCCGATCCCGACTTGGTCGCCCAGATCGTGCGGGCTCACCGAGCGCCCCGTCCCGCGATCGGCGGTGTCGTCGACAACGCCAATCCGCGCAGCTACGTGGGCTGGGCGTCCTACTTCTGCGAGTTCAGTCAGTGGATCCCGCGCTCAGCGCCACGACGGATGACCGAGATACCGACGTGCTGTCTGTCGCTCAAGCGGTGGGCGTTCGACACCTACGGCCCATTTCGCGAAGGGACGTACTGCTCCGACACGGCGTTCCAGTGGAAGCTGGGACGGGCCGGCTATCCGCCGCTGCTGATTCCCTCCATCAAAGTCTCACACGTCAACCAGAATCGGCTGGGCTCCTTTCTCAGCCACGAGCCCTACCATGGACGGGCGTTCGCCGTCGTCAGGACTTCCGAGCGAAGGCTGACGAGACGGTGCAGACTGTCCCTGGTGGCCCTCTCCCCGCTCCTGCCGCTCCTGCTGTACTTCCGCATGGCCAGAGGTATTCTGGAGAACCGGCGCTACGTCAAGGAATTCCTGGTGACTTCGCCGCTGGTCCTGCTTGGTTTGGTTGGCTGGTCCCTTGGAGAGGTTCTCGGGTACCTGTCGACCAGCGGGGAGTGACCCAGCCACGGTCACGCAGCCGCGCCAGGCGCGTCGGCACGCCCAGCGCCGCTTTCAGCTCGCTGCGCCTTTGGTCGCGCGCGCCAGCATCGCCGCTCGGATCGCATTCGTCAACAGCAGACGCCATCCCGTGACCGCCAGAAACAGCACGAGGCCGATCGTGACCGGAGTCACCCAGGTACCGGCGAAGGTGATCCACGCGAGATCGAGGTTACCGGACAGCAACCGGTTGGTGTGGAGCGTGAAGTCGGAAGCCTCCGGCAAGAAGAACTGGAAGGCGAAAAAGCTTGTGTCGTTGCAATTGACGCACCTGGCGAGGTAGATGGCTCGGGCATCACGCCCGACCAGCCAGAAGTCGACCAGGGCGCCCGGAAGCTGGACGAGCACGCCGACCAGCACCATCCCGAGGGCCGCGAGGCGGGCGCGCCGATCGATCCAGCAGTGCGCGAGGGCAACCAACGCCAGCGGCAGAACCGGCAGGAGATACCGTGGGCCCCATCCCCAGCCGCCGTGCCAGCCAACCCAGAACCCGTGGACCAGCAGCCAGGACAGGCAGGCCGCCCCGATCGCGACGGCGACCTGGCGACGCTCACGGGCAAAGGACTGGAAGGCCCAGGCGGCAGCCAGGATCGGCGGAGCGTACCAGACAATTCCGCGGCCAATCGAGAACAACAGCCCATAGAGTCCCGTGATCGGACTACGGATGAAGCCGACCCCGAGCACGCGGCTGGCAGACCCCGCATCAGCGGCCTCGCCGCCCCCGGACCCTCTGGCGAGATAGCCAGTGTTGAAGGGGTTTCCGAATCGAAAAAGGTTGAACAGCGCATGCAGGGCCAGCGCCGCCAAGGAGGGCCCGAGCACGAGGCAGACCATGAGCGGAGTACGCCAGAGTGGCCGACCGCGAGCGTCCGGCAAGAGCAGCACCCAGGGCAGGACGAGCAGTGTGGTCAGCTTCACGAGGACGGCAAGCGCCAGCGCCGTGCCACCCAGCGCCGCGCGGGACGGCGATGCCCCCAACAACAGGACCACACCGAGCAGGATCAGCAGCCCCTGGAGCGGGTCCGCGAAGACGACGCGCGCCTGGCCCCAGGCGAAGGTCGCGAAGGCGTAGGCCAGAGCGGTGAAGACGGCCGCCGGAGTCGGGTAGCCCAGACGCAGCACCAGTAGGGCCAGCAGGGCTGCCGTGGCCGCCGTCACCGGCGCGTTCAAATAACTCACCAGGAAGCGGGATGCCTTGTCGGCTTCATCCCGAGCGTCCCAGATGTAGCGCGATCGGATCCCCTCGGTCACGCCCTCGAGGCCGCGTCCGACCAGAATGACCGGCGCCATCAGCAGCGGCAGCCCGGGCGCATAGTGCGCGTAGAACCGCCCGTCGGGACCGACCATGCCGGCCTCGTTCGCGGCATTCAGCGGCTCGATCGCAAAGCTGCGCTCGAGCAGGAGGGCGCGCGCCGTCCGAAAATTGTACTCCTGATCTTGACCGGTGTGATGCCCATTCGCGGTCAGCAGGAGTCCGGCCAGGCTGAGCAAGAACACGCCCCAGCAGGCGCGTCCCGCGGACACAACGGCGGCACGGTTCGCGGCCGATCGCTTCGCTCGCGCGGGCGTCGTGGGGGGCTCCTCGACCACCGCCAGTCCTCTGGTGCCTGCCCTCGGGCGGACGCGCAACTCGGTGTGCTCCAGGCCCGCGGCGGAAATGTTGGCCCACACCGGCGGCTGGCGCGGTGGAGCCGCCACGGCCTGGTAGTCTATCATTTGCGCCGCGCAGCGCGTCCCAGCGGATCGATCTTGATGCCATGAGGGAATCCGATCAACGGCCCCGCGCCGACAGTCTCGGTCATCGTACCCGCCCATAACGCCGAGTCCACGCTCCGCGACTGCCTGGCCGCGCTGGCCGAAACCAGCGGGCCTGCCCACGAAGTGATCGTGGTCGACGATGGCTCAACTGATGCGACCGCCGAGGTAGCTGAGCGGTTCGGAGTGCGCCTGCCGCGGCTCGCCCGGCAGTCGGGCGCAGCCGTGGCACGCAACGTCGGGGCGGAGCACGCTCGGGCCGACCTGCTGTTCTTCACCGACGCCGACGTCCTGCTACGTCCGGATGCCCTGGCCCGTGCAGTCGCCATGTTCGAGCGCTGCCAGCAGGTCAGCGCCGTCTTCGGATCGTACACGGCCTGGACGGTCCACGACGATTTCTTCTCGGTCTACAAGAACCTCGTCCATCACCTCACCCACCAGGCCGCGAATCCCGAGGCGGCCACCTTCTGGAGTGGGGTCGGGGCGATTCGAGCGTCGGCGTTCTGGGCGGTCGGCGGATTCGACCCGTCAGACACTCGCACGTCCGATGTCGAGGACATCGCCCTTGGCTATCGTCTCACCCGCGCTGGCTTCCGCGTTCGTCTCGATCGCGACCTTCAGGGGACCCATGCCAAGCGTTATACGCTGGCGAGCCTCGTCCGCTCGGACCTGCTCCACCGGGCGATCCCCTGGACGCGGCTCATGCTCCGCGAGGGCATCGCCCGCCGCGACCTCAACACCGGCGTCGGCAGTCTGGTCAGCGCGGCGGCCGTCCTGCTCCTCGGGCCCGCGTTGGTTGGGGGGCTGGTCGTGCCGCCGCTCTCGGGTCTGGCCGCTGGGTTGTTCCTGCTGTACCTGCTCCTCAATCGGCGCCTGTTCGCCGCCTGTGCCCGCCGCAACCCCGCCTTCCTGCTGCCGGCCGTCGCCATGACCGCCCTCTACTACGTCTATGCGACCGCTGGCGCGGCGATCGGCCTCCTGCTACACGTCGTACGCCCGCGCGAGCCGGCAGCACGAGCGTTCCGGGGGCGGGTCGAGTCGCACGCGGGTCAGGTAGGGTGACGACCACTTCCGAGAAGACGATTGTCCTGGGGGCCGGCCCGGCCGGTCTGGCCGCCGCTTTCGAGCTGGTCCGCCACGATCGGGCCGTCGACGTCGTCGAGCGCGCGGAGGTTGTCGGCGGCCTGGCCCGCACGGTCGAGCGTGACGGCTATCGGTTCGACATCGGCGGCCACCGCTGGTTCAGCAAGGACGACGAGCTCAATCAGCTCTTCCGGGCCCTGCTCGGCGACGAGGTCGTCAACGTCGATCGGATTAGCCGGATCTACTACGACGGCCGATACGTCGACTACCCCTTGCGACTGGGTAACGTGCTGCGCAACATTGGCCTCTCGCTGAGCGCGCGCGCGGTGGCCGACTACGCGGTGGTCGTCGTCCGTCCGCCCGTCGTCGCTGGCGAGCAGACGATGGAAGATGCCTATGTCGCTCAGTTCGGCCGCGCGCTCTACGAGCGGTTCTTCCGCGACTACTCGGAAAAGGTCTGGGGCGACGACTGCCGGCGGTTGTCGGGGGATTGGGTCGTCCAGCGCAGCAAGGGCATGTCCCTGCTGACCGCGGTCAAGGATGCCGTACGACCCTCGAAGGATCGTGTCGAAAGCCTGGTCGAGCGCTTCATGTACCCGCGTCTCGGCTACGGACGCCTCTCCGAGCGACTGGCCGAGGAGACCCGGGCCGGCGGTGGCCGGGTGACCGTCGGCGCTCGAGTCACAGCCGTTCGCCACGGCGACGGTCGCATCCGGGCGATCGTCGTTCGGGGCGCTGATGGGCACGAGACGACGCTCGAGGGCGATCAGTTCATCTCGTCGATCCCGATGCCCGCCCTGGCCCGCCTGCTCCGCCCAGCGGCGCCCGACGGAGTGCTCGCGGCCGCCGACAAGCTCACGTTCCGGGATCTGATCACCGTCAACCTGATGCTGCGGCGAGAGCAGATCACGCGGGATACCTGGCTGTATATCCACGACCCGGGCATTCCGTTTGGCCGCTTGCATGAACCCAAGAACTGGAGCGCGGCGATGGTCCCGGATGCCGCCCACACCTCGATCGTCGCCGAATACTTCTGCTCGATTGGCGACGAGATCTGGGCTCAAAGCGACGAGGCGCTGTGCGAGCTAACGGTCCACCACCTTTCACGGACGCTGGGCTTCATCGAGCCCAACGAAGTCGTCGGCGGCTTCGCCGTGCGCAGCCCGAGGGCCTATCCCACTTACCGGCTTGGCTACCGTGAGCCGCTCGGCGAGCTCAAGGCCTATGCCG
>JACCZL010001019.1 GCA_013695975.1 Chloroflexota bacterium | reverse complement strand
CAATGGGGTGGTCCGGGGATCTCGCCCATCTGGAGCACCGGCCCCTGAGTGGCGTCCTGGGCGGACTTCGCACCAGGAATTAAGGCTAACCACTCGTTGGGTCAGGCCGCCAGCGGGCGTAGCGGATCGCCGTGGTCACTAGCTTGTAGCCGGCGCCAACGGTGCCGCGGACCGTTCCAGAGACCTTGGAGCGGCCGCCGCCACGGGCGCGGTAGGCGACGGGGACCTGCTCGATCCTCAGCTCGGCCCGGGCGGCCTTGACGATCATCTCGGTCGTCCAGCCGTAGGTCATCTCTCGCATGTCGAGGAGGGCCAGGCGCTCCGAACGGATCGCCTTGAAGGACGGCAGGTCGACCAGCCACCGTCCGGTCAGGACGCCGATCAGGCGCGCCACAGCGCGGTTGCCCAGGCGGGCGTGGAGCGGGAGTGCGCCGGGGGCGTCGCGAAAGTCGCGACTTCCCAGGACTAGCTCGGCTTCGCCCCGGGTAATGGGCCCGATCACCCGCCCGATCTCGGCCGGTGGGTCGCTGTAGTCTCCGTCGAAGAAGACCAGGATGCCTTCGCCGGCAGCGCGGGCGCCCTCCCAGCAGGCCGCCCCGTAGCCGCGCCGACGCTGCTCCACCACCTCGGCCCCGTGCCGCGCGGCGATCTCCGGTGTCCCGTCGCTGCTGCCGCCGTCGACCACGATGACGCGATCGACCACGTCGCGCGGCACCTCGTCGAGGACCCGCCCGATCACCTCGGCCTCGTTCCAGACCGGCACGATCGCCACGACAGCGGAGCGGGCCGCCGCGGTGCCAGCGTCGGGCTCGTCCGACACGCTACTTCGTCCCGACTCCGATCAGCGCCTCGCCGCTCACCGCGAATCCGTCGGGCCCTTCGAACCGGCGGAGCTCCCGCTCGATCTCGGCCCAGACGGCCTCTCGCTCGGCAGCGTCGAGGGGCGCCAGCAGCTCGCGGACGATCAGCAGAGAGTCCTTCAGTCTGGTTACGGCCTCGACGGCGGATGCGGCCCGCCGAGTTATCGTGAATGGGTGGACAGCTACCTCGCGGAAGCCGGCCGCGCGGAGGGCGTCCTCGAGGACGCCATCGCCGCCCAGCGCAAACATCCCCGCCTCTCCGGGCGTCTGGGCTGGCAGGCCCCGGTGGCGGCGGGCGATCAGCACCGGCAGGGCCTGGTGGGGGTTCTTGTCGGCGCCCGAGAAGACGATCGCCGCGAGCTTGCCGCCCGGCTCGAGGGCGCGCCGAATGCCTGCGAGCGCCTGCTGGGGCAGCGGCATCAGCATCAAGCCAAACCGTGAGATCGCCGCGTCGAACGAGTCTGGATCGACTTGGAGGTCCTGGGCGTCCATCACTCGTGTCTCGACGTTCGTGAAGCCCGCCTCGCGAGCGGCGTCGGCGGCAGCCTCCAGCATGGTGGGTGAGAGGTCCGTCGCCAGGATTGAGCCGGTCGGCCCGACCCGTCGGGCGGCGAGCAGCGTCTGGTCACCGGTGCCGGCGGCGACGTCGAGCACCCGACCGCCGGCGGCGACGCCGGCCAGATCGAGCATCCGCTCGGTCACGGGTCCCAGGGCGTCCGCGCGGCTCGCTGTCCCCCGACGCCACGTCTCGACCGCCTCGCGCGTGCTCCAGGCCCCAGCGTCGTGCTGGCCCTGCTCGGGCTGGGCCGTCACGGCGGTGGTAGCCCGGCCTTGAAACGGTCGGCGTAGCGGCGAGTCAGGTCGATGTATTGGCGGCCGAACTCGACCGTCTCGAGGATGCCGCTGGCCTCGCCCAGCTCGTTCCAGGTCTCGACGGCCATGATCTGGCGGCCGCTCAGGAGCGCCTTGCGGAGCTGGTCCTCGTAGTAGCGTCCGCCCTGGCGGTCGGTGTGGATCGGGTCTGGGCGGTTGAACTGGCGATTCGAGAACCCGGGCCCGACCTGGGCGATCGTGAACTGGGGGTCGTCGGCGAAGCCGAAGGGGGCGGCGCCCCACGCGTAGAGCCCCTCGGTCTGGAGCAGGGCGTCAGCGCCGGTGTTTTTGGCCCGCTCCCACTGGAGCTCGCGGACGATGAACGGCGACATCCCGCCGAAATCGCGGGCGAAGCGCTCGTAGACGTAGTCGAAGGTGGTCTGATCGAACTTGTAGACCCGCTGGGCGTCGTAAAGCCAGACCAGCGGCCGACCGCCGATCGCCGCCCAGTGCTCAGGCGGGATCTTCGAGTAGTAATTGCGAATCGTGGCGTAGAAGATCTGCTTGCCGCGCTCGGTCGTCAGGTCTTCGTCGTTCATGATCGTCGTGTCCACGAACAGTCCGATCCGGAGCGGCGTCCCCTCGGCGGCGAGCCGGTCGAGCGCCTCGACCATCGGCGGGAGGCCCTCGGTCGCGAAGTAGTTCAACTCCGGGGCCGGCGCGACGCGGCGATTGTACTGGCCGGGCTCACCCCAATAGTCCGGCAGGACCACGTCGATGCCCGCCGCCAGCATGTCGCGGAATTCCTTCTCGTACCAGTTCGGGTCCCGGAAGCTAATCGTGTCGAGGTCTGGCGGGTGGAACGTGTACGGGTCGAAGGTTCGCCGACTCTGGGCCTCATAGTAGGTAGCCGCGTCGTACCAGTAGAAGAAGTACGTCGCGACGACCCGCTGATCCGCGCCGAAGCTTCGGACGGGAAACGCCCGGTTGATCGGCGCTCGATACGGTCCGGGCCGCGACCAGGCGAGGTACTCCGGCTCGGGCTGGTCGTCGCCCCGTGCCCACGGATCGGCCGTCGCCGTGGACGCGGGGGCGAGCACGAGCATGCCCACCGCCACGACGGCAAGCAGCCACAGCCGCGCTCCCAACCATCCTCGCTCGCCCGTCCTACCGCTCATGCTACTTGAAGGGTAGTCGCTCGGCTGGCCGGTCACAACCAATCCTGCTTTCGCGCGACCAAGCAGTGCCGCTTGCACGCGCCGGCTGCTATCCTGCCGGCGCTACAACTACCTGCTGAGCGAGCAGGCGCTGGAGGAGACGAACGTGAAGGCGGCAATCCTGAACGACTACGAGCAGCCTCTGAGCATCGAGGAGATTCGGATCGACCCGCCCCGGACGGGCGAGGTCAAGGTGAGGATCGGGGCGACCGGCGTCTGCCACAGCGACTACCATGTCATCAAGGGCGAGTGGAAATATGGCGTGCCGATGATCCTCGGCCACGAGGCGGCCGGCATCGTCGAGGAGATTGGCCCGAACGTCGTCGGGGTCCAGCCGGGTGACCACGCGGTCCTTTCGTTTCGCCCCTACTGCGGCGTCTGTCGGCTCTGCACGATCGGCCGCTCCGTGATGTGTGAAGGCCACACCGGCAATCGTTTCGTGATGCACGACGGGACCGCGCGGGTCCACCGTAACGGCGAGGACCTGATGATCCTCGGGCGGATGGGCAGCTTCGCGGAATACGTCGTCATCCCAGCCGAGCAAGTCATCCCGGTCCGCAAGGACGTGTCGATGGATGTCCTTGCGCTGATCGGCTGCGCGGTCACCACCGGAGTGGGCGCGGTCGTCAACGCCGCCAAGGTCGAGCCCGGGAGCTCCGTCGCCGTCATCGGCTGCGGCGGCGTCGGCCTCAACGTGATTCAGGGCGCCGCCCTGGTGAGCGCCGGCCAGATCATCGCGGTCGACCTACTCGACAACAAGCTCGAGTACGCGCGGCAGTTCGGCGCGACTGACACGGTCAACGCCGCGGAGGGCGACCCGGTCGAGCAGGTCCGCGAGCTGACCGGTGGAGGCGTCGACTACGCCTTCGAGGTCATTGGCAACGGCAAGACCGTCGAGCAGGCGGTTCAGATGACTCGAGCCGGCGGCACCGCGTGCATCGTCGGGATGGCCCCCCAGAACTCGAAGGCGACGATCGACCCGCTGATCTTCGTCACGAAGGAAACCAGGCTGATCGGCACCTGGTACGGCTCGGCCCGCCCGCGCTTCGACTTCCCACGCCTGATCGAGCTGACCCTGGCCGGCAAGCTGAAGGTGAAGGAGCTGATCTCCCGCCGCTACACTCTCGATCAGATCAACGAAGGCTTCGAGCGCCTCGGCCGCGGCGAAGTCGCCCGCGGGGTCATCACGTTCCCGGTATAAGTGGCCCCTGTCCCGGCCGAACGGGGACAGGCGTCATGAGGAGGGGTCTATGGAGATCGACACGAGCACCGACTTCGGCGCCCGCGTGGCGCGGCGGCTCCGCGAGGACCAGATTGGCTGGTTGACCACGGTGAGGGCCGACGGCCTGCCACAGCCAACGCCGGTGTGGTTTCTGTGGGATGGGGCGACCTTTCTCATCTTTAGTCAGCCCAAGGTCCAGAAGATTCGGAACATCGAGGGCAACTCGAAGGTGTCGCTCCACCTCGACGGCGACGGCCACGGTGGCGACATCGTCGTCATCAGCGGGGAGGCTCGCGTCGTCACGGACGTGCCCCGGGCGCATGAGATCTCGGAGTACGTCGAGAAGTACCGCGAGGGCATCAAGCGGATCGGGATGACGCCGGAGCAGATGGCCCAGACCTACTCGACGGCGCTTCGGCTGACTCCGAGCAAGCTCAGCGGCCATTGATCGGCCTCCCATCTTGTCACCCGGGCGTTTTGGCGTACAATAGTGCCCACGACGCGGGTTAGGCGCGGCTCAGGGCATGTTGCCATGGCCCCACCTGACCCCGGACCGACGGAGTAGGGAGGAGCCCGAAGATCCATACTCGCAACTTGCCCCCGCGCCCGCCAACCGGGCCGCGCATCAACCGCGCCATCCGTGTACCCGAGGTCAGACTCATCGACGAGGAGGGGGCGCAACTGGGTGTCGTCCCGACCGCGCAAGCCCTGGAGATGGCCCGCGCGCGTGACCTCGACCTGGTCGAGGTCGCGGCCAACGCCGTGCCACCGGTCTGCAAGCTCCTGGACTACGGCCGCTTCAAGTACGAGCAGACCAAGAAAGAGCGGGACGCCAAGAAAAACCAGCACACGTCTGAGCTGAAGGAGCTGCGCCTGCGGCCTCGAACGGACGACCACGATCTCGACGTCCGCTCACGCGCGGCGCGCCGGTTCATCGAGGAGGGTCACAAGGTCAGACTGCTGGTCCGCTTCCGCGGCCGTGAGGCGGCCCACCCGCAGATCGCCCGAGCCCAGATCGATCGGATCGCCAGCTCGCTCAACGACATCGCCGTGGTCGAGCAAGGGCCGTTGATGGAAGGCCGGGCGATGTACGCGATCCTGGCGCGATCCCGCGCCTCGGCCGCGGCGCGGCCACGCCCGAGCGCAGACACTCCGGCGGCTCCGCCCACGACCGCCGCGCAGCGATCGACGCCGAACGTGGACGCCCCGACGC
>JACCZL010001009.1 GCA_013695975.1 Chloroflexota bacterium | reverse complement strand
CGCCCAGGTTGTGCTGGACCAGCGCCGCGACCGACACGAGCGGGATATCCTGTGAGCGGGCGATGGTGACGGCTGGCTGGTAGCTGATGCCCAGCTCGGCGTTGCCGGCCCCGACCAGCTTCATCGCCGCGCTGACGTCCGAGGGGGCTTCGATCCGCAGATCGAGCCCTGCCTCGGCGTACCAGCCCTTCGCCTGGGCCAGGTAGAGGCCGGCGTGATTGGTGTTGGGGAACCAGTCCAGGACGAGCGTGGCGGTGAGCGGGGCGGCCTTGGGCGCGTTCGTCGGGGTCGGCGCGGGCGTGGGCGCGCAGGCGACGAGCAGACCAGCGAGCACGATGGTTGCGCCGCGCAGGTAAACCGATCGGGAAACGCTGAACATGGGGGGCCTCCAAACGCGCATCTGTCTGGGTCAGAACCGCGCCGGCTGCCGTCTCGTCGACGAGCGGCGCCAGGGCAGCGCGAGATGCTCGATCCAACTGACGATCAGGAACAGCGTGATGCTGAGGAGCGAGGAGAGCATGATGGCGGCGAAGACGCGCTCGGTCAGCATCTGGTCGGCCGCGCGGACCATGTAGATGCCGATCCCGCGACTCGCACCCACCCACTCCCCGACGACGGCGCCGATGACGCTATAAGTCACGGCGATCTTCGCGCCGGAGAAGATCGCCGGCAGCGCGCCTGGCAGGCGCACCCGTCGGAAGACGTCGCCCTCGCTTCCACCCATCGCGCGGATCAGGTTGGCGTAATCTGGATCGACCCTGCTCAGGCCGTCCACGGTGCTCACCACGATCGGGAAGAAGCAGATCAGCGCGACCACCGCGATCTTGGGCGCCAGGTCGTACCCGAACCAGATCACCAGCAGCGGCGCGATGGCGATGATCGGGATGGTCTGCGACGCGATCAGCGGCGGGTAGAGCGCCCGGCGGGCCGTGGGCCAGGCGTCCATGACGAACGCCAGGCTCACCCCGAGCAGGAATGCGATGGCGAACCCGATCAGCGTTTCCTGGACGGTCCGTCCGACGTGGATGGCGACCAGCTCGCGGTCGGTCACGAGCGTGGTCAAGACGTCGAGGGGCGAGGGCAGCAGCCACCTGGGCACACCCCAGGCCCAGACCGCCGCCTGCCAGGCCAGGAGCAGCGCGAGCAAAAACACACCGGCCAGGCTGGACTCGACCCGTAATCGCCACCGCGACGGCGCACCGGCTCGCGCCTCGACTGGTACGACCGAGCCGGTGGCTACCCCGCCCTGAGACACGCTCGGCCCTCCTTCAATGTCTCGAGCAGCGTGGCCTTGAGCGCTCCGAAGGCCGGCTGGGTGAGGGTGTGGTAGCTGCGCGGGCGGGGCAGCGGGACGTCGACCTCGAGCACCACCCGGCCGGGCCGTGGACTGAGGACGTAGACGCGATCGGAGAGGAAGAGCGCCTCGTCGATGTCGTGGGTGATGAAGAGCACCGTCGGTCGCAGCTCGTCCCAGAGCGCCAGCAGCCACTCCTGCATCTCCTGCCGCGTGAGCGCGTCGAGCGCGCCAAACGGCTCGTCGAGCAGGACGATCCGACGCTTGCAGAGCATCGTTCGGAGAAACGCCGCTCGCTGGCGCATCCCCCCGGAGAGCGCGGCCGGGTACTGCCGCTCGAAGCCGGCCAGGCCGAAGCGTTCGAAGAGGCCGAGCGCCTCCCGCCGCGCCTCGCCCGTCGGCACGCCCTGGAGCTGGAGACCGAGAATCGCATTGTCGAGGACGGTTAGCCAGGGAAAGAGCAGGTCCTTCTGCGGCATGTAGCCAACCAGCCCTGGTTGTCCTTCGGCGCGCCGATCCTCGATCCAGACCTCCCCCCGAGTGGGCGCCTCGAGGCCGGCGACGACGTTGAACAGGGTGCTCTTCCCGCACCCTGACGGGCCAATGATCGAGACGAAATCGCGCGCGTCGGCCGTGAGGTCCACGCCGGCGAGGGCATGGACCGGCCCAGAGCGGGCCGAGAAGGTCTTGCTGATACCGCGCAACGCCAGGGTCGGTCGTGCCAATGCTTAGCGTCCAGTCCGGGCTACCACCCCGCGGCGGCGACGGGGGCCCCCGTGGGCCGGGTGCGCCACGCGCACCGACACCGCTGGGGGGCCACGCGTTGGAGCCGAACACCAGAAAGGACGGCCACCCACGACGGAGCCGTCCCCTCGGCGAAGCACTTCGCAGTAGGCTGCCGCTCGCACCCGGCACAAGCCGAGGCTCGGTCAGTCCGCTGCACCCGCTTCCCTACGCTCGTCCTCTGAAGGCCGAGGCCCTCAGCTTACCGAGATCAGGTTCCAAGAGTTGGTGGGCTTGACCCCGCCTCTCAGCTGCTCGCTCCCCCGCGGGTGGAACCGTATGCAATTGGTCCAACGATAGCGCCCCGGCTGCGGCCCAAGCAAGCCGAAGCCCTGGCGAGTCCCGCCGATGCTGACGCGGCGGCTGGCCCGCGGCTGACCTCTTGGACGGGTACTTGCTCACGTTGCCGTGACAGCGTAGGAGGCGCCAGCACGTAGGGGGCTGCTCGCAGTAAGCTCCGGGCCTGATGGACCGCGCGGCGTTGCTGCAGCTCAGTCGTGAGGAGCTGGCCGGCCTGGTGCTGGCACTGACGGCACGGGTGGCGGAGCTCGAGCCGGCGGTCGC
>JACCZL010001002.1 GCA_013695975.1 Chloroflexota bacterium | reverse complement strand
GGCGGCGATTTCGCGCGCCGCTACGACAGTGTCGTCGGCGGGCTCTCGGCCTACTTCGTCTGGCTCAACCGCGGCAAGCGCAGCCTGACCCTCGACTTCAAGGCGCCGGGCGGGCGCGAGCTGCTCGACCGCCTCCTGGCGCGGGCCGACGTCGTCGTCCAGAACCTGGGGCCCGGGGTGGCCGAGCGGCTCGACCTGGGGGCGACGGCGCTGCGGGCGCGCCATCCGCGGCTGGTCGTCTGCGAGCTGTCCGGCTACGGCAGCTCCGGGCCCTATCGCGAGCGCAAGGCGTTCGACCTGCTGCTGCAGGGCGAGAGCGCCCTGATCTCGACGACCGGCACGCCCGACGAGCCGGCCAAGGTGGGGATTTCGATCGCCGACATCGCGGCCGGGATGTACGCCTTCGCCTCGATCCTGGCGGCCCTCTACGAGCGCGAGCGGACCGGCCTCGGCTGCACGATCGAGACGGCCATGCTCGACTGCCTGGCCGAGTGGATGACCGCCCCGGCCTACTACTGGATGTATGGCCAGAAGAAGCTCGAGCGGGCCGGGATGCGCCACAACATCATCGTCCCCTACGGCCCCTATCGCACGGGCGATGGGGCGGTGAACCTGGGTATCCAGAACGAAGGCCAGTGGGAGCGGCTCTGCCGCATCGCCCTGCGGCGGCCTGAGCTGGCGGACGACCCGCGCTTCGCGAGCAATGAGGCCCGCGTCCGCAACCGGGCCGAGCTGGAGCCGCTGATCGAGGAGATCTTCGGCCGAGAAGACCGCGCCGCCGTCGTCGCGCGCCTGGTCGAGGCCGACGTGCCGTTCGGCAGTCTCAACGAGGTCGACGACCTGGTCGACCACCCCCAGCTCGCCGCCCGCGACCGCTGGCTCGAGGTCGACAGCCCAGTCGGGCCGCTGCGCGCCCTGGCCCACCCCCTCAATCTCTCGGGCCTCCCGCAACGGGCCGATCCGGTCCCGGCCCTCGGCCAGCACACCGACGCGGTCGCCGCGGAGCTGGGCTACAGCGCGGACGAGATTCGAGAGCTGCGCGACCAGGGCGCGATTTGACCGGCGGGCGCCCTGGTCACGGGCGATGGGCGTAGCGGCGAAAGAGGCGCTCGGTCGCCAGGAGCTGGAGGCGGCGGGGGATCAGGCCCGCGGTGCGGGCGGCGAAGCTGGTGGTGAGGCCGGGGACGACGGACGGCCGATGGCGGTCGAGGGCATCGAGGGCCGCGGCGACGACGTGCTCGCGGGGGATGCTCCGGAGCTCGGCGAGCGCCGTTCGCATCTCGGCGCGCTCGCCGAAGCGCGTGTCCCGCACTGGGCCAGGGGCGACGGCGACGACCCGCACGCCGTGGCGATGGGTCTCGGCCCAGAGTCCCTCGCTGAAGCTGAGGACGAACGCCTTGGACGCCGCGTAGACGGCTAAGTAGGGGACTGGCTGGAAGGCCGCCGACGAAGCGACGTTGATCACCCCTCCAGCGCGGCGGGCGAGCATCCGCGGCAGGTAGAGGCCAGTCAGGGCGACGAGCGCCTCGACGTTGAGGCGGATCATCTCGAGCTGGCGCTCGAGCGGGACCTCGGCGAACGGGGCCAGGACGCCCACCCCGGCATTGTTGACGAGCAGGTCCGGCTCGAAGCCGCGCTCGTCGGCAATCTCGAGCAGGCGTCCGGGCGCGTCGCGCTCGGCCAGGTCGATCGACACCGTCTCGACGCGAACCCCGTGCCGCGCGGCCAGGTCCTCGGCGATCGTCCGCAGCCGCTCCTCAGAGCGAGCGGCGAGGAGCAACGCCATCTCGCGACCAGCCAGGGCTCGGGCAAAGGCCTCGCCGATCCCCGACGAGGCGCCGGTGACCAGCGCCGAGCGCCCTCGATACTGCATCGGACTGCTCACCGCTGGACCACCACGATCGACGCAACCCAGCTTTCATGCTGAGCGAAGCACGGCATGACTACTCGCGCGGGACGCCTTCCATGTAGGTCGTCGCGTTGGCGAAGAAAGTGTCGTGGTCCCAGGGGGCGGCCGACAGGGCGCGGGCGGGTACCGAGCCGCCATTCGTCAAGGCGTGGGGCGTCCCCGAGGGGATCGCGACCGTCTCCTCCGCTTCGACCACGACGACCTCCTCTCCGAGATGGACGGTCAGCGCGCCATCCAGGACGACGAACGCCTCGACGACCGGATGGTGGTGGAGGGGAATCGCGGCCCCGGGCTCGAAGCGCAATTCCTCGACGAACAGCTCGCCGACCCCGTCCTCGGGACCGACGAACGGGCGCCTGGTCATGCCGGGGCGGGTCGGGATCGCTCGCGGCTCGCCGAGTTTGCGGCGCCGCACACTGGATCGATCGCTGGTCACGTCCCCTCCGGCAGCCCACTTCGGGCGGCCAGGCGACATCGTAGCAAGCAGCGTGCCGCCTGTGCTGGCCCACAGTCGGCGTACAGCGCTACGCTGATGGGGGAACGATGCCGAGACGCCTGACGAACCTGCTCCTCTACTTGCTGGTCGTGGCCGAGGTTGCGACCGGCATCCTGGGCTGGCTCCTGCCCGAGGCGCGAGCGTTGCCGCTCTACGACCTGCACCGTCTGTTCGGGACCGCGCTCGTGTTGCTCCTCTTCTGGAAGCAGGTCGTCGTCCGGTCCTCCCTGCGGCGGCGGCTCGGCCGCGGTCACGCCGACCGCTCGGTCCTGGTCGGGGCGCTGACCGGCCTGGCGCTGCTCGGGACCCTGGGACTGGGGCTGGCCTGGACCCTCCAGCTCGTGTCCTTCGACGCCCTCTGGGGCTACTCGCCGCTCAACATCCACGTCTTCCTGGCGCTCGGGACGCTGCCGCTGCTGCTCTGGCACCTTCTCCGCCGTCGGGAGCGCGGCTCGCTGGCGAAGGACCTGGCCACCCGACGGAGCGCCCTGCGGCTGGTCGGACTCTCGATCGGGGCCCTGTTTGCCTGGCAGGCGTTCGAGCGGGTGGCGGACGCCCGGGCCGCGGCAGGCTCCCGCCGCGCGAGTGGCTCGAAGCACGCCGGCTCGTTCTCTGGCAACGACTTTCCGGTCACGATCTGGCAGCTCGACCGCATTCCTGGCCTCGACCCGGCCACCTGGCGGCTGGGGGTCGGCGGTCGCGTCGCGGTCCCCGCCTCCCTCTCCTACGCCGACCTCGATGCCCTGGAGTCACGCGAGATGACGACGGTGATCGACTGCACCGGCGGCTGGTGGAGCGAGCAGGTCTGGCAAGGGGTGTCGGTGGGCGACGTCCTTGCCGCCAGCGGCGTCGCGGCCGGCGCCAGCGCGGTCGAGGTCGTCTCGGTCACCGGCCACCACTGGACCTTCCCGCTCGACGAGCTGCGCGGGGCCCTCCTCGCCACCCGAGTGGGCGGCGAGACGCTGACCCCCGGCCACGGTTACCCCGTCCGCCTGGTCGCCCCCGGTCGCCGCGGCTTCCAGTGGATCAAGTGGGTCGATCGCCTCGAGGTTATCTAACGCTCGTTCCCCGGACGAAGTGGCCCACGCGCTTGTCGACGGGAGTGCCGCAGCCGGCCGCGAACCCCAGGGCGAAGGACGCCAGCCTCAAACCACGGTAGCGATGTCCGCCGAGGCTGGCGGCGACTCGCGAGCGGCCGAAGGCCCAGCGCCAGGCCAGTTGGACGAGGAGCCGGGCCACCGACAGGTGGCCGCGCTTCAGGTGCTTGGCGAGCACTGCGCCGGTGCCGTACCAGTAACGACGGATCAGCGCGCGGCCCTCTTTCCAGGTGCGGAACCCATGGTGAACGACCACTACGGCGGGCGTCTCGTAGACGACGTAGCCGGCAAGCAAGGCGCTGATGGTCAGGTCACTCTCGGCGGCCGACTCGAAGCGCGCACCGACGCCGAGTAGCGGGTCGAAGCCGCCGAGCGCTTGCCAGACGGTTCTGCGCAGCCCCATGCAGGCTGACATACCCTCGACTCGATGCTTGTCGCGCATGCCGCGGGCGCGGAACGGCGCGTCCCGGAGGTAGGCCGGCACGAAGCCCAGGGCGGGATCGTGCGGGCCGGGCAGCGCGTTGCCGAACACGATCCCGACCCGCTCGTCGCTCGCGAACGCCGCCGCGAGCTCCCCCAGCCAGCCCGCCGACACCTCGCAGTCGTCGTCGGTGATGGCGACCAGCTCGCTACGCGCCTGACGAATCCCAAGATTGCGCCCGTGCGATACCCCCCGCGTCGAACTCCGCGGGTAGCGGATGCGCCTATCGGCGGAGAAACGCCGCAGCGCGGCTTCGGTCCGATCGTCCCTGCTCTGGTCGACGACGATCAGCTCCCAGTTGGCGTAGTCGTTCGCGCGCACACTCGCGACGGCGTTGACGACGCGATCGCCCCGGTCGCGAGTCGCGATCACGACGGTGATCGGCGACTCCACGGGGCTAGCCATCGCCCGGTCCGGCGGACGGCTCGGCAGCCCGCCTCGCGGCCTCCTCCCAGAAGAAGCCGGCCGCGTTGGCCGCCTGACCGACCAGCAGCAGCGCCACGAGCCACGGCGCGCGACGGCTCGGACCCTGTCGGAGCGGGTGCCGCAGCAGGTCCAGGTAGAACGTTGGGTCGGGCCTGAAGCGGCCGCGGCCGCGGCGAGCGCGTGACCGATGGAAGCGGGAGGCGCCGCGGCCGTAGCTGAACTGCTGCCGCCAAAAGGCGCCGAGGGTCAGGGCGTGGGCGTGGTAGACCCGCGCTTCGGGGGCGTAGGTCAGTCGGTAGCCGTGCTGGAGCCAGCGGTCGCAGAGCTCCCGATCCTCCGACGTCCTGAAGGCCGGATCGAAGCCGCCGATGGCGCGGAAGCGATCGGCCGGCAGGGCCAGATTTGCCGACGAGAGGAAGCGCGCTGGTCCCGAGTGGGCGTTGTGGTAACGATAGGCCGCGTCGGTGATCGTCTGGCTCGCGGTCGAATACGGATTGTCGGCGAGCGCGTTGAGCTTGCGGCCGCCGACGGCGTGATCCGGCGCGGCGACGAAGCGCGCCGCGAGGGCATCCAGCCAGTCAGGCGCGGGCGCGCAGTCGTCGTCAGTGAAGGCCAGGAA
>JACCZL010001001.1 GCA_013695975.1 Chloroflexota bacterium | reverse complement strand
CCGACGAAGGGCTCCTTCACCTTCCCCACGACGATCACGGTGATGTTCACGGCGCGCCGTTCCCCGGTGGGTGGTCGCGCTCCCACGCGAGGGCGGCCCCGATCCGCTCGACGGTCGTCGGGTGGGTACCGAGCAGGAAGGTCACCGCGCCCGGAGGGTCGGGGTCGGAGAGGTTCGTCTCGGAGAGGCGCTGCTGGAGCTCGACCAGCGATCGGGGGTCGTCGGTCAGCTCCAGGGCGACGGTGTCGGCCTTCCTCTCGACGGCGCGGGACAGCTGGTTCCCGGCGACACCGATCGCAAAAGAGGTGACCGACAGCGCGATCGCCAGGGCGGGGAGCGAGGCGGGTGAGCCCGGTTCGGCTCCCCCGCGGCGAGCCAGTGCCTCCGAAGAGCGGGCGATGAACAGCACCGCGAGCGGCGCCGCGATCGCGATGAAGAGGATCCCGCGCGGGATGTCTCGCTCCTCGACGTGGGCCAGCTCATGTGCGACGACCGAGCGGCGCTCCCCGCGGTCGAGCTCGTCGAGCAGGTTGTCGTAGAGGACGACCCGCTTCGTCGGCCCCAGGCCGCCGACATAGGCGTTGATGGCGGTGCTGCGGCGGCTCGCGTCCACCGTGTAGACCTCCCCGATCTCGACGCCGGCGCGCTCGCCCAGCTCGAGCTCGTCGGATCGGGCCACGCCGGCCTCGAGCGGCTCGAAGTCGTTGAAGAGGGGGGCGAGGACGACAGGCGCGAGCCAGCTGAACAAGACGCCGATCGCGACCACGGCCGCGCTGCCGGGGATCCACCAGTTGCGCGGCGCCCGCCTGATCAGCGCCAGTGCGCCGGTCCCGATCGCGCCCGCCAGCAACGCGCTGATCGCGTTCGATTTCGACCAGTCGCCGAGCCAGGCGGGGAGGTCCTGGGTCGACAGGCCGACGTCGACCGCGCGCTCATGGGAAGCGATGTCGGTCGGAAGCGTCACCACCGCGAGCGCCGTGACAAGCCCTGCGGCGGCCGCAGCGCCGCCCAACACGGGGCGCTCCCCCGCCCGCTCGAGCAGGTCCTTCACCCGGCGGGGCCGGCCGACCACCAGGGCGACCAGCAGGGCGCCCTGCGCGGCGAGGCCGCCCGCCAACAGAAGCCTCTGGCCGGAGCGGTAGTCGACGGCCTCGTCCACTCGCTCGGAGGAGAAGTAGTCGGAGGGGTCCACAGCCACGGGATTGACCACGTCGGTCGGGCTGAGGAGCCAGGCCGCCCCCTCGGCAACGGCCACCGCGGCCACCGCCGTCGCCCCCAGCTTCAGCCATGGCGCCATCGCGCTTACGATAGACGCCGCCTCGACGAGGGAATCGGGAGCCCTGGTGCGCCGGCCACGCATGCGCGTAGCGATCCTCACAGACATCCACAGCAACCTGACGGCGCTCGAGGCCGTCCTCGCCCGGACCGACGAGGCGGGCGTCGACGCCCGCTGGTGCCTGGGCGACGTCGTCGGCTACGGGGCGCAGCCCGACGACTGCGCGCGCCTGGCCTCCGAGCGCTGCGACCTCTGCCTGGTCGGCAACCACGACCTGGCGGTCACCGGCGAGATCGACACCGAGGTCTTCTCGGCGTCGGCGGCGGCTGCGGTCGAGTGGACGGTGGACAACTGCGACAAGAGCACGATGGACTTCCTGAAGACCCTGAAGCCCAAGGACACGAGCCAGGCGGCGGGCCTCTACCACGCCTCGCCGCGCGACCCCGTCTGGGAATACGTCCTGGCAGTCGACCAGGCGAGCGAGTGCATGGAGGAGCAGTCGGCGCCCGTGAGCCTGATCGGCCATTCGCACGTGGCCCTCTACTTCACCGACGGCGCCGGCACCGGCGCGACGGGCGGCCAGGCACCCGACGGCCACCGGATCGACCTCACGAAAGGCCGCTGGCTCCTGAACCCGGGAAGCGTGGGCCAGCCGCGTGACGGCGACCCCCGCGCGGCGTGGATGGAGCTCGATACGGAAGCGTGGGTCGCGACCTACCACCGCGTCGAGTACGAGATCGACGAAGCCGCGGGCGCGATCAGGGCCGCGGGACTCCCCGACCTGCTCGCGGAACGGCTCTACATAGGCCAATGACACCCCAGGAGCGCCAGTTCAGGGCCGCAAGTCCGGTGGCTAGTATCGCC
>JACCZL010000992.1 GCA_013695975.1 Chloroflexota bacterium | reverse complement strand
GGGCGACCGGCCGGTCGCCCCTACCGCGCGCACGTAACGCGGCGATCCGTCGCGGCATGAAGGGCGCCGCGTTCTACGCCGCCTTGATTGCGGTGCTGGCCCCATTCCTGTTTCCGGTCGTGTACATGGCGCTGACGGCGATCAAGCCGGGGTCGCTCACGATGGCCTACCCGTCGGTGTGGGCATTCACCCCGAGCCTGGAGCATTTCGGCAAGGTGCTGGCGCAGCAGCAGCTCGCGGCGCAGCTCCTCAACAGCCTGATCATCGCCCTCGGCGCCGTCGGCCTAGGACTCGTGCTCGGTCTACCCGCGGCCTACAGCATCGCCCGCCATCGCCAGGACCGGTTGGCGACCTGGCTGCTGGTCGTGCGGATGGTGCCGTACTTCGGCGCGCTGATCCCGATGTACATCATGTTCCGGCAGGTCGGGCTGGTCAACACCCATCTGGGCTTGATCCTTTCCCACCTGGTGATCACCGTCCCACTAACCGCCTGGATCATGATCGGCTTCATCGAGGACGTCCCGCGCGAGCTCGAAGAGGCGGCCTTGATCGACGGGTGCGGACGGGTGCGGACGGCCCTCTTCGTCGCGCTCCCACTGGTGACGCCGGGGGTGATCGCCGCGGCGGTGCTCAACTTTATCTTCTCCTGGAACAACTTCCAGATGGCCCTCGTCCTCGGCGGCAACGAAACCAAGACGGCGCCGGTCGCGGTCCTCCACTACATGGGGCAGGAGGGGACCGATTGGGGCGCGATGATGGCCGCGGCCACCCTGGTCAGTTTGCCGACGTTCGCGTTCGTCCTACTGGTCCAGAAATACCTGGTCCAGGGGCTGACCACCGGCGGCCTGAAGGGATGAGCATGCGGCCGACGAACGTCCTCTTCATCAGCTCGGACCAGCACAGCCGGCGGGTGATGGGCTGCTCCGGCAATCCGGTCGTCCAAACACCCAACCTGGACGCCCTGGCGGCGCGGGGAACCCGCTTCACGAACGGCTACTGCCCGACGCCGATTTGCGTCCCGTCGCGGGCCAGCCTGGCGACTGGACGCTACCCACACACGATCGGCTCCTGGGACAACGCCACGCCCTACATCGGCACCGAAGCGCCGAGCTGGGGGCACCGACTGACCGAGCAGGGCCACATGGTCACGACGATCGGCAAGCTCCACTACCGCAAGGTCGACGACCCGAGCGGATTCCCGGATCAGCGCCTGCCGATGCACGTCCTCGAGGGCGTCGGCGATCTCTACGGCATCCTCCGCGGGGAGATGCCGACGCGGGCGGTGAGTCGCCAGCACGTCGTCGAGGCGCGGGCCGGCGAGTCCGAATACACCCGCTACGACCGTGCCATCGCGCGGGAAGCGGTCCACTGGCTGCACGAGGAGGCCGGCGACCCGACGAAGCCCTGGGCACTCTTCGTCTCGTTCGTCAACCCGCATCCACCCCTCGTCGTGCCCCAGCAGTACCTCGACCGCTACCCAGCGGACGCCATGCCGCTGCCGGTGCAGTGGGCGCCAGAGGACTGGCCGCGTCACCCGGTCCTGGACCTGAGACGACGCCAGCAGGCGCTCGACGAGTCGGTTGGCGAGGCCGCGACCCGACGAGCGATCGCGACCTACTACGGCATGGTCACGTTCCTGGACGAGCAGATTGGACTCGTCCTGCAGGCCCTCGACGAGGCCGGCCTGCGTGACAGCACCAGGATCGTCTACACGACCGACCACGGCGAGCAGCTCGGCGAGCACGGGCTCTGGTGGAAAAACTCGATGTACGAGGGGGCCGCCGGCGTCCCGATGATCGTCGCCGGCCCCGAGATCCCCGCGGGCAAGGTCGTTCGGACGAACGTCTCGCACGTGGACGCCTTCCCGGCCATCGTCGAGGCCGTCGGCGCCGAGCTACAACCAGAAGATGCCGACTTGCCGGGCGAGTCGCTCTTCCGGCTAGCCCAGCAAAACGACAGGCCGCGGGCCGTCTTCGGCGAGTACCACACCGTGCTCTCGCCGAGCGGGGTATTCATGCTCCGCGACGACCGATTCAAGTACGTGTACTACGTCGGCTACGCGCCTCAGCTCTTCGACCTGCAGGAGGACCCGGACGAGACGCGCGACCTGGGCGAGGACTCGGCCTACACCGACGTCCGGGCCGCCTGCGAGCGGGCGTTGCGGAGGATCTGCGACCCGGAGGAGGTCGACCGCCGCGCCAAGGCCGACCAGCGGCGCCGGATCGACGCGGCCGGTGGGGTGGAGGCGATCATCGCCGGCGGGGTCAAGGTGCCCTACACTCCCGCTCCGGCGGAGTTCGACCCGGCTCCGGTTGAGGCACGGGAACGGCGAGTAGCGAGTAGCGAGTAGCGAGTAGCGGGCTAGGCCACCGCGCCTTGACACCCACGGCCGTCCCGGCCTTGGCTGCGACACCGCACCCGCTCCCGACCGACGCGGGACGGTCGGCGACGCACATTGCCTCGACGTAGGCATGTTTCTCGGTCGCCGGCAACCGAGCGTGGGGCGGGGCGACGCTACCCCGCTCATAGGCGAGCAGGTACGAGAGAAACGACAGCAGCAGGAGCAGGTTAATCCCGGTGCAGATGCAGACCGCGATCATCAGGTCGCCCAGGTCGGACTCTGTGCCCGTCGACCCGAGCGTCATCAGATCCACCGCTCGAAAGAGGGTGGCGATGGCGATCGCCAGGAGGAGCCAGAGGATCGTGTTGAGCCAGGAGCGCTCGCGGCAGGGGATATTCTTGCGAGAGACGGCGAACTTTCTCTGCACCTTGATCACCCCCCACAGGCCCCCGACATGCGCCATGGCGTTGGCCAGGCCGTAGGCCTCGGTGTGGATCAGGTGGTAGGTACCACGGGCGTAGATGCTCGTGATCCAGAGCGCGCTGCTCAAGAAGAGCCCGACGACCGGCAGTGCGAATTCGAGATTGGCCGTCACCGGCTTCGCCAGGGTCAGGGCGCACAACGGCGGGAGCAGGAAGTAGAAGAGCTTCTTCGCCCCCTGCAGGTGCGCCAGGGTGGCGCTCAGGTAGTTGAGGCGCTGGCCAAGGGTGAGGCCCCTGGCCCACAAGGGCGAATCCGGCGAGCGAAGCAGCAGCCCGAGGGAACCGGCCGCCCAGCGGCGTCGCTGCCGGTAGAACTCCTTGAGGTTCTCCGCCTCCAGCCCATACGCCAGTGGCTCGTTGACGAAGACGGACTTCCAACCCCTGGCGTGGAGCCGCAGGGATGTATGGATGTCCTCAGTCGCCGTGCCGGTCGCGAAGCCGCCGACCGAATCGAGCGCCGCGCGCCTCACGACCGCGCTGGTGCCCACGAAGAATGCGGCGTTCCAGCGGTTCTTGGCCGGCTGGATCACGCTGTAGAACATCCCCTGCTCGCTCCACCAACTGCCGCCAGCTCGTCGATAGAGGAAGCATTCGCGGTTGTAGAACATCTGCGGTGTCTGGACGAAGGCTACCTTCGGATCGTCGAAGTAGCCGAGCGTGCGCTCGAGGAAATGGGGCAGCGGGATGTGGTCGGCGTCGAGCGTGATGACGAATTCAGCGCGGGAATGCTCCAGGCCATTGTTCATGTTGCCGGCCTTAGCGTGCTCGTTCGTCGTCCGCCCGTAGTACCGAACCCCCAATCTCCGGGCCATCGCCTTCACCCTTCGACGGTTGCCATCGTCGAGGATGAAGACCTGCCTGATGCCG
>JACCZL010000980.1 GCA_013695975.1 Chloroflexota bacterium | reverse complement strand
GGCCCATACCGGTCCCGCTCTCGATATACCAGGACCGGCCCCTCGGGTCAAGCCCGGCCGCCTGCCAGAGTTGGAGCTCGAGCTGGTGAGTGCCGGAGTTGTCGCCGCGTGACACGAACGGGGCTTGTCGGTCGGCGATCTGCTTGAGGGCGTCGCTCGCTCTCGCGCTGCCCTTGATCCTGGCCGGGTCCTCGTCGGCCCCGACGATCACGAAGTCGTTGTGCATGACGAGCCGCCGCTCGGTCCCGTTGCCCTGGGCCATCCACTGCCGCTCGGCGACGGGGGCGTGGACCAGGACGACATCGGCCTCGCCGCGGGCCCCGAGGGCCAGGGCCGCGCCGGTCCCGATCGAGATCGACTTGACCTGGTAGCCGCTCTGCTGTTCGAACAGCGGGACCAGGACGTCGAGCAGGCCGGAGTCCTGGGTGCTGGTGGTCGTGGCGAGGACGATCTCGCGGTCGCTGCCGCTGCGCGGGACGAGCGTGGGCACGGGAGCGGCCGCGGCCACTGGGCTGGGAGCGACCGCGGCGACTGGGCTGGCCGCGGGTTGGGGACTGGCCGCGGACACCGCGGTTGGGGCCGGCCGGGCGGCCGGTCCACACCCGGCGACGACCAAACACCACAGCGCAATTATCGGCCCGAGGGCACTGGGCGACGCTCTCCTCATGACTTACTCCCCCTCAGTCAGTTGACCATTCGGCGCCGGCCGGTCTCGGCGACGTCGTAGCCGCCGAGCTCGTGGACCGTACGACGGAAGTCGTCGTCGACCAGCGTCGCCAGGACCGCCTGGACGCTCGGCTGGTCGAGCAGCCGCTCGGGGATGGCGAGCTCGTAGCGTTCGGTGGCGATCGGGATGAAGTCGAGGCCGTAGGCGCGGGCGGCCCCGCGGATGCCCAGTCCGACATCGGCCCCACCCTCGGCGACGGCGCCGGCGACCGCCAGGTGGGTGGCGTAGGCGCGGTCACCGGTCCGCACGGCTTCGAGGGTGATGCCGATGCGTCGCAGCTCGTGCTCGAGGAGGACCTGGGTGCCGGAGCCGCGCTGGCGAGCGGCGACCGCCACGTCGGGTCGGGCCAGGTCGGCCGGCGCCTGGATCCGCTTCGGGTTGCCGGGGCGCAAGAGGAAGCCCTGCTCGCGCAGGGCCAGGGTCACCAGGGCGACTGGCCGGCCCGGCAGGAGCCGCGTGACAAAGGGGGCGTTGTAGTCGCCGGTCTGCTCGTCGAGGAGGTGGCAGCCGGCCAGGTGGGCCTCGCCTCGAGCCAGGGCCATCAGACCCTCGAGGCTGCCGCCGTAGGTGGCGGTGAGCCAGACCGGTAGGTCGCGGCGGCGGAGGCGGGCCGCCAGGAGGTCGAGCGTCAGGTCGTGGCTGCCGGCGAAGACGACGGTCTGCTCGACCGGTTGCTCGCGGGCGGGCGCCGGCGGCTCGACGGCCTGCCAGCGGGCAAGCTGGCCGAGGACGGCCGCTTCGATCTGCTCGGGGCGGTAGCCGAGCCCGAGGGCCTGGAGGACGGCGCTGCCGACCAGCTCGCGCAGGCGCGCCTCCCGCGCCTCGCGGAAGAGCGCTCCTTCCGCCGGGGCCGCGACGTGGGTCCCGCCACCGGCGTGGGTCACCACTACGCCCTGGCGAGCCAGCTCGGCGTAGGCCCGGGCGACGGTGTTGACGTTGACCCGCAGCTGGCCGGCCAGCTCGCGGACTGGGACGAGGCGGTCGCCCGGCCGGAGCTCGCCGCGAGCGACCCGCGCTCGGAGCATGTCGCCGATGTCGGCGTAGCCGATGGTCCCGCGCCGCTCGCCGGGAATTTTTGTCATACTTGTTCTATAACATATCATATGCACCGTCGACAGTAACCGTGCCACCGGCTGGCTGACTCAGCGGTGTACACATCGTTAGAGATCCGCCGACACAACGTTGCTGTCGATCTGGCAAGAACCGTACGCTGGAGGCATTGACCCGCGGCAGATGGCGCGCGAGTCAGGCGATCGCGTCGTGGCAGCTCCTTTGTCCGGCCCCGAACCCGAAGCTACTACAGCTCTTTAAGGGGCATCGCTTGACCTTGGAGCCGGCTCCAGGGTTTATCCTGTTTCCTGGAAGGTGACTATGGGAAGCGAGCACAGCAACGGGCTGCTCCAGATCGGTGAACTGGCGGTGCTCACCGGCGCCAGCCCCGATACGGTGCGCTATTACGAGCGGCTTGGACTGCTGGAGCCGCCGCGTCGCTCCGGAGGCGGCTATCGGCTGTATGGAAAGGAGGATCTCGGCCGTCTGCAATTCATCCGGCGGGCCAAGCGCCTCGGGCTCTCGCTCGAGGAGATCCGGAGCTTGCTCGGCCTCGCCCAGGAGGGAGAGTGCCGTCCGCTGCGGCGACAGGTAGCCGAGCTACTGCGTCGCAAGATCGAGGACTGCGAGGCGAAGCTGGCCGAGCTGGCGGCCTTCAAGGCCGACCTCGAAGAGCGCTACCGGCTGACACTTGAGCGCCAGGACGAGCCCTCCTGTGGTTGCGCCGCCTTTCCGGCGAGCTGCGCCTGCCTCCCCGTTCACATTGACGAGGTGGCCCCTTCCGGCTCGGAGAACGGTCCCGCGCACGGGACCGCGCAACATGCATGAGGAACGCCCCAGGAGGTAACGACGATGGAGACGACCAAGCAGCAGGCCACAGACACGCAGGAGACGGTCCGAGTGCTGAACAGCACCTGCAACTGTGGGTGTGGCAGCGGGCCACAGCCTTGCAGTTGCGGCTGCGACTGCTGTGTGCCGAGCCGGGCTCAGCCCGAGTCCCGCGGCGAGCAGGTCTGTCAGTGCGGCTGCTCGCTTTAGGCACTCTGACACCGCGCTGAGTGATGCGCAACCTTCAGGCGGGGGCTCCTCGAGG
>JACCZL010000931.1 GCA_013695975.1 Chloroflexota bacterium | reverse complement strand
ATGTAGAGGTGGACGAAGCCGGGCAGTCGCCCGGTTAGGAACATCTCCCGCATCCGCTCTTCGAACGCCCGGATCCGCCACATCGTGGTGTGGATCTCGAGAAGGACATCGGTGGACACGTCGGCCTGTTGTACGATCGGGTGTTGAACGAGCGTCATGCGGACTCCTCCATGTAGGGGCGCGATAAATCGCGCCCCTACGATTAGCCTTTGACCGCGCCGGCGGTGAGGCCGGCGGCGTATTGTTCGACGAAGAAGGAGTAAACCAGGGCGACCGGGATCGAGCCGCAGAGGGCGCCGGCCATCAGGGGGCCCCAGAAGTAGAAGTCGGCGCGGGTGAGCTGGACCAGCACGCCGACCGGGATCGTCCGCTCGCTGCTGGCGGTCACCAGGGTCAGGGCGTAGATGAACTCGTTCCAGGACAGCGTGAAGCAGAAGATGCCGGCCGACAGGATGCCCGGCGTCGCCAGCGGGATCGCGATCCGGCACATCGCCCCGAAGCGGGTCGCGCCGTCGATCCGGGCGCAGTCCTCCAGCTCGGACGGGATCGTCTTGAAGTAGCCGGACATCAGCCAGGTGCAGAATGGCAGCAAGAAGGTCGGGTAGACCACGACGAGCGCCCAGATGCTGTCGAGCAGCCCGATCCTGTTGATCACCTGGATCATCGGGATGAACAGCAGGGTCGTCGGCACCAGGTAGGTGATGAAGACGGCCAGGCCGATCGGCCCGGCCCCTCGGAAACGGAGCTTGGCCAGGGCGTAGCCGGCCGGCACGCCGAAGAAGAGCGAGATGGCAGTCGCCAGGATCGAGACCTGGAAGGTGTTGATCGTCCAGGCCAGGAACTGGGTCTTGGCGAAGAGGTACACGAAGTGCTCGAGGGAGGGGGCCTGGACGTACAACGGGTTGGCCGCGCCGTTGTAGAGCTCCGAGTTCGGCTTCAGCGAAGTGACGACCATCCAGTAGAAGGGGATCAACAGGAAGACGACGACCAGGGCCAGCGGCAGGTACAGGATCAGGGTCCGCTCGAGCGCGCGCCCGAGCCAGGTCGCGTGGCCTGAGACTGGCCGAGGCGGGGCGACAGCGCTCATGCCGTCCCGCTCCCGCGCAGGTTCCTGAGCTGGACGACGACCAGCAGCAGGAGCAGCGGCAGCATCGTCAGCGAGATCGCCACTCCTTCGCCGAGCCGCCCCGAGGTCACCCCGACCTGGTAGCTGAGCGTCGCCAGGACGTGGGTGCTGTTGCGCGGGCCACCCTGGGTCAGGGCATAGACGACCTGGAAGTCCGAGAAGGTCCAGATGATCGACAGCACCAGGGTGACCATCAGGATCGGCTTCATCAACGGGAGGGTGACGTGGCGGAACCGCCCCCAGCGGCCGGCCCCGTCGATCGCACTCGCCTCGTACAGCTCCTGGGGAATCGTCTGCAGCCCGGCCAGCAGCGTGATCGCGAAGAAGGGCAGCCCGCGCCAGGTGTTGACGATGATGACCGAGACCATGGCCATGGCCGGATCGGTCAGCCAGGGCACCCCCCGTTGGCTCCAGCCGAGCTGGACAATGATCCAGTTGAGGACGCTGAAGTTGGGCGTGAAGAGCCAGAGCCAGGCCATCCCGCTGAGGACCGTCGGGACGATCCAGGGCAGCAAGATCGCCGAGCGGACGAGCTTGCGGAACCGGAACTGCTCGTTGATCAGCAGGGCTACCCCGAATCCGAGAAACAGCTTGAGGATCACCGAGCTGATGGAGAAGACGACCGTGTTACGGACGGTCTGGCGGTAGATCCCGTTCTGCCAGAGGTTGACGACGTTGTCGAGCCCGACGAAGTTGCCCGGATTGCCGATCGTGCGGTCGGTGAGGCTGAGCTGGAGGGCGTAAAGGAACGGGTAGGCAACCAGCCCCAGCAAGATCAGGACGACCGGGGCCACCAGCAGATAGCCGAGCGCTTCCTCGTGGTCGAGGACGGCCGAGAGGCCCCGACCACCGCCGGGCTTCGACCGCTCGGCGACGACACTGCCTACGTTCGCTCGGGCTGACTGCATGGGCTTCCCTTTAACCTCTCGTGCCGACCGAAGGGCGCGATAAATCGCGCCCCTACGATGTCCACTGGCTCCTCAGGACAGGCAGCTATCTTTGGACTCACGTCTTGGCGACGATCTGCTTGTACTCGTTCTCGGCCCAGGCGACGGCGTCGGCGGGTTTCATCTCGCCGGTCGCCGCCTTGCCGAACATGTCGACCAGGACGAAAGTGTAAACGGCCTGGGCGGCGGCGCGGGTCGGCGGGCCGGGCGTGCCGGCCAGGCGGTTGACCTTGTTGAGCTCGCGGAAGATCTTGAGCTTCGGATCGTCCGGCCAGACATCCTCGTTCTCGAAGCCCTTGAAGGGCGGGATGAAGTAGGACTGGCCGGTCTTGGTCCACTTCGGCAGGAAGTTGCGATCGTGCCAGGCCCGCAAGAAGGCGAGCTGGCCCTCGCGGTTCTGGCTGGACGCGAAGGCGGCCCAGAGATTGATGTTGTAGTGGCCGAACCGGCCGGCCGGGCCAGATGGCCAGTTGGCGTGATCCATCACTTCGATGAGCTGCTTCTTGGCGGGGTCGGTCGGCGCAGCCGTCCGCGCGGCCAGGTAGACCGTGTTGACGTTGATCGTCGCCGAGACCTTGCCGGCCAGGAACGCCTGGTTGTTGTCCGGGTCCAGCCAGGCGGTCACGCCGGGGTCCATGACCTTGTACATCTCGGCGTACCACTCGGCCGCCTTGATCGTCTCGGGCGAGTTGATCGCCACGGTCTTGCCGTCGGCCTCGAACTCCTTGCCGCCGAAGCCCCAGAGGACCGGGTAATTGGTCGAGCGGCCGTCGCCGCTGGCGCGGCCGAGGGTCATGCCGACCGGCGTGCCCTTGTCGTTCAGCTTCCCGGCGGCCACGAGCAGCTCGTCAAAGGTGTCCGGGAACTTCTCGACGCCGGCGGCCTTGAACATGTCGGTCCGCCAGTTCCAGGCGGCCGGCGCGTGGCCGATCATCAGCGCCTTCCACTGGTCGTTGATGACGCAGCACTGCCTGGCGATGTCGTACCAGCCACCGTAGGCCGCGTCGACCTCGTTGGCGACCTGGGTCACGTCGACCAGCTTGTCGGCGTAGAGGAAGGCGTCGAAGTCGCGCACGACCGCGATGTCGCCGCCGGTGCCGCTCTCGACGATCGAGGCGACCTTGGTGACCTGCTGCTCGCCGGCGAACCGCTCGACTTTGGCGTCCATGCCGGTGTCCTGGCTCAGCTTGGCAACCAGCTCGTCGAGCATCGTGTTCGTCTCGGGGACGTACCAGTCGCCGGCGATAATGGTCAGCCTGGTACCCGCTAGCGACTTGCCGGCGGGCTGCCCGCTCGCGGGCGCCGCGACGGCTGGCTTGCTCTCGGCCGGCTTGGACTCGGCCGGCTTGGCGGGCGCGGCCGCTGGCGCCGGCTGGCAGGCCGCCAGCAGGGTGCTCGCACCCCCCAGCGCACCGGCCATGGCGAGGAAGCGGCGGCGGGTGATCGCCGCGCTCAGGCCTCTGGGTCGCGAATACGGTTGCGACGTCATGTTCGTACTCCCCCTTCAAACACATGTTGGATGGACCGGACCACCGCCGGTCGGACAAAGCGCGCCTACAAGCTCGTTTCTGGCCCCTTTCTCGTGGCCCCTACATGGCAGTGTAGCCGCCATCCACCGCCAGGATGTGGCCGGTCACAAAAGACGACGCGTCCGAGCAGAGGAACAGGGCCGGGCCGACCAGCTCCTGGGCCTGGCCGAAACGGCCGACCGGGTGGCGCGCACGGAAGGCGTCGTAGAACTCGGGCTCTCGCGAAACCTGGACGGCGACCATCGGCGACGCGATCACGCCCGGGGCGATGGCGTTGACCCGAACCCCACGAGTCGCCCACTCGACCGCGAGCGCCCGGGTGAGCTGGACAACGCCGCCCTTGCTGGCCAGGTAGGCCGGGTTGCCCTGATAGCCGACGAGCCCGGCGATCGACGCGATGTTGACGATCCGGCCATCGCCCGCCTCCAGCATGACGTTGCCGGCCGCGCGGCAGAACAGGAAGGTGCCGGTCAGGTTGATGCTGAGCACCTGCTCCCAGCGGGCCCGCTCGTAGTCGGCGGCCGCCCCACGCGCGCCGATCCCGGCCGAGTTGATCAGGATGTCGAGGCGGCCCCACCGATCGACCGCGCGGGCCACGGTGGCCTCGACCGCCGTCTCGTCGGTCACGTCCGCCGGGACCGCGAACGCGTCGGCGCCGCCCTCCCGGAGGAGCCCGACGGTCGCCTCGGCCGCGCGCTCGTCGCGGTCGACGACCAGGACCGAGGCGCCGGCGTTCGCGAGCCCGCGCGCCATGGCCGTGCCGAGGGCACCGCCGCCGCCGGTGACGATCGCCGCGCGCCCGTCCAGGCGGAACAGCTCGAGCCCGAAGGCGCGACCCGACGAATCCGGCTGCTCGGCCAAGGCGACCTCCAGCAAAGCTCGGTCCTCATCGACGAAGCAGCCGTCGGAGTGCGCGTATGATATCCCAGAGCCGGGGCGTTGTCCACGGCGCGCTGCGCCGGGCGTAGGGGCGAAGCATTCGCGCGCTGGCGACTGGCCTGCCGGATAGTCCCGCGGGAATGCTTCGCCCCTACTGGCGGACGGTTCACTTCTGAGCAAACGGAGGCGTGCGATGCGACCGAACGAGGCGAAGCGACGACTACAGAGCGGGCGGCCAATCCTGGGAGCGACGGTGTCCTGCGCCAGCCCGCTGGTGGCCGAGGTGATGGGTCACCTGGGCTACGACTGGGTGCTGCTGGACCTCCAGCATGGTGAAAACAACCTGGGCAACATCGCCGCGCTGCTGACCGCCGTGAGCGCGACGCCCACGACGCCCTGGGTCCGGGTCGTCTCCAACGACGGGCCGCTGATCCAGCGCGTGCTCGACCTTGGCGCCTACGGCGTGGTCGTGCCACTGGTCAACAACGCTCGGGAGGCCGAGGCGGCCGTCCGCGCGATGCGCTACCCGCCGGCGGGCGATCGAAGCTGGGGGCCGATCCGCGGCGCGCTCTACGGCGGACCGGACTACCACGCCGGCGCGGACCGCGAGCTTCAGCTCGTCGTGATGATCGAGACCAACGAGGGCATCAAGAACGCCTCCGAGATCTTCGCCGTCGACGGCGTCGACGGCTGCCTCATCGGCACCAACGACTTCAGCCTGTCGTTTGGTCTGCCGCCGCGCCCCGTCCCGGACACGTCGCCGATGGACCCGCGCGTCGAGGAGGCCGTCCAGCAGGTTCTCGAGGCCGCTCGAGCGCACGGCAAGGCGGCCGGCATCTTCACCACCGACGCCGAGATGGCGAGCGCCCGCGTGCGCCAGGGCTTCCAGATCATCTCGATGCTCGGCGACCTGGCCGGGCTGCGGGCCGGTTGCGGGGCGATGCTGCGGTCCGTTCGGGCAACCGCCGACGCCGCGGAGGATGGACGATGACGACGGTCCTGGTAAGCCTTGGGAGCCTGGAGGCGGAATCGAGCGAAGAGCTCCGGCCGCTACGCGAGGCCAGACTCGAGCTGCGTTTCCGGCCGGGTCGGCCGAGCACGCCCGTTGCCGAGGTGATCCGAAACCTCGAGGGCTGCGTGGCCGTCGTCGCCGGCGGCGAGCCGTACACCGCCGAGGTGTTTGAGGCCGCGCCCCAACTTCGACACGTGGCCCGCTTCGGCGTCGGCTTCG
>JACCZL010000559.1 GCA_013695975.1 Chloroflexota bacterium | reverse complement strand
AGGACTCTGAGGTCTTCGACCTCGAGGAGCGCCTCCCCGCGGTCGGCCGGTCGCTTCTCGACCCGCAGCAGCACCTCGCGGCCGACCATCGAGCGGGCGAGGCTGCCCTCGGTGGCTCCCGCGACCTCGACGGTCTCGATCATCTCGCCCCGCCGCAGGACCGAGATCCGATCAGCGATCTCGAGAACCTCCTTGAGCTTGTGCGAGATGAAGATGATCGACATGCCGTCCTGGGTCAGCGTCTGCAGGATGGCGAAGAGCTCCTTGGCCTCCTGCGGCGTGAGGACGGCGGTCGGCTCGTCGAGGATCAGGATGCTCGAGTTCCGGTACAGCGCCTTCAGGATCTCCACCCGCTGTTGCTGCCCTACGCTGATGCTCTCGATCCGCGCACGCGGATCGATTGCGAAGTTGAACGTGCTCGAGAGCTCGGCCACCCGGCCGACGGCCGCGTCGTAGTCGAGGAGCACCCGTCCCCGCCTGGGCTCGGAGGCGAGGACGATGTTCTCGGCGACGCTCATCACCGGGATGAGCATGAAGTGCTGGTGCACCATCCCGATGCCGAGCTCGATCGCCTCCTTCGGCGAGGACATGGTCACCTTCCGTCCCTCGAGCAGGATCTCGCCCTCGTCGGGGTGGTAGAGACCGTAGAGGACGTTCATCAGCGTCGACTTGCCGGCGCCGTTCTCCCCCAGCAGCGCGTGCACCTCTCCATGCCGCAGGTCGAAGTCGACACGGTCGTTCGCGACGATGCCCGGGAAGCGCTTCGTGATCCCGCGCAGCTCGAGAACCGGGGCATCGGCCATACGGCCGGGATACTAAGGGGGCGGCCAGATCGCCCGCCCCCTTCGGAACTCAGCCTGTTGCTACTTCGGAGCCTGCGGGGGCCGAATGGTGCCCGCGGCGATCTGCCTGCGGATCGCCTCAACCTTGGTGATGTCGCCCCGGGGAATCCGCGGGCTGACCTTGCCGTACCCGACCGCTCCGCTCTTCACGTCGAAGATGACGTTGTAGCCACCCCGGAACGCGGCTCCCTGCTGCCTGGCCGCGCGGATCGTCTGGAGGACCGCGACGTCGACCTTCTTGAGCGCGCTCGTCAGCATGTGCGGACCGAGGAAGGACTGGTCGCTGTCGACGCCGATGCCGAAGACGCCCTTCTCCTTCGCCGCGCTGAGCGCCCCCAGCCCGCAGCCGCCGGCAACCTGGAAGACGACGGCGGCGTTGTTGGCGATCTGGTTCAGCGCCTGCTCCTTGCACTTCGCCTGATCGCTGAAGGTCGAGTCCTGGGCGTAGTTGACCAGCACCGTGACCTTGGGGTTGGCCCGCTTCGCGCCGGCCTGATAGCCGGCGATGAAGCGGTCGATGGACGGGATCTTGAGTGCGCCGATCGCGCCGACGACGTGCTCGCCCTGCGCAGGCTTGCGCGCCGCCTGGAGGCCCGCGAAGTAGCCCACGAGATAGCCCGCCTCCTGCTCCTTGAACAACAACCCCCGGACGTTCTTGGGCTTCTTCTTCAGCAGCTCGAAGGGCACATCCACGCCCGCGAACTTCGTGTTCGGAAACGCGGGGGCGACGCTGTTCAGGGGCTCGAACATCAGGAAGCCGACGCCGATCACGAGGTCGTACCCCTGCTGGGCAGCCGCCCTCAGGTTCGGGATGCGCTCACTCGCGGTTCGTGTGACGAACACTCTGGTCTGCACCCCGAGCTGCTTCTGCGCGTCCAGGCGTCCCTTGTTCGCCAGCGAGTTGAATCCCTTGTCATTCAGTCCACCGATGTCGGTGACGACCGCCACCCGGAAGGTTTCGCCGCCCGGCGCGGACGCCGTCGCCGGCCCGGCCGCGACACCGGCTCCATCCGTCTTCGCGCCGCCCGCCGTGACGGCCACGAGGGCCAGTGCCACGACCGCGATCAGCGCCCACAGCAGTGAGAGCTTCTTCACTAAGTCCTCCTTGAGTTTTTCAGCCTGCCGCCTCTCCGCCGAGCATCGTAACCGGCGGGGCTGCCGATTACTCAGACGACGGCGCGGGCGCGCGGTTAGTCCAGGCCGCCGCGCACCGAGGTGAGCTCCCCCTCGGGGACGAGCACCTGGCGCGGCTTCGAGCCCTCGTAGCCCGAGATGATTCCGCGTCGCTCCAGCATGTCGATCAGGCGGCCCGCCCGCGTGTAGCCGACGCGCAGGCGCCGCTGCAGAAGCGAGACCGAGGCGGTCTGCGTGGCCAAGACGATCTCGATCGCCCGGTCGAGCAGCGGATCCTCGTCCGGGTCGAACTCCTCGTCGACGTCGTCTCCCGCGTCCTCAGCGAACGCCTCGGGCAGCTCGAGGAGGGTCTCGTCGAGCTCCTGCGGCCGCTGCCGCCTGCACTGCTCGACGACGAGCGCGACCTCC
>JACCZL010000850.1 GCA_013695975.1 Chloroflexota bacterium | reverse complement strand
GCTTGCGGATCAGGGCCCGGGCCAGGAACGCTCGCTGCTGCTGGCCGCCCGAGAGGTCGCGGATGTGACGGCGGGCGCACTCGCCGATGCCGAGCCGCTCGAGCAGCTCGTGCATCCGTCGGCGATCCTCGCGACGAGTCCAGGGGAACGGCCCGGACTCGGCGGCGAGCCCCATCAGCACGACCTGCTCGACGGTGACCGGAAAGCTCCAGTCGATCGTCTCGAGCTGTGGGACGTAGCCCATCCGAGCCCGCGCCCCGTCGGGGAAGCGGACAGCCCCGCCGTAAACCTCGGCCAAGCCGAGCATCGCCCGCAGGAGGGTCGTCTTGCCGGAGCCGCTCGGACCGACGATGCCGGCAAACTGCCCCTGGTGGATGGCCAGGGAGATCCCTCGCAGGACCGCGCGACCGTCATAGCCGCACGACAGATTATCCAGCTCGACGAGCGGCCGCGCGGTCGGCCGCTCGGTCAACGCAGGGGCGGGCGCCAGCGTCATCAGCGCCCGAACGTGTTACGCGGGTCAAAGGCCTCTAGCGGGGCCGGGCTGCCTCCGAGGGCGGTCGCCATCGTCTGGACATCGAACTTCATCATCCCCAGGTAGGTGTGCTCGGGGGCGTTCTCCTCGCCGGGCAGGTCGTCGTCGCGCAGGTCGTCGTAATAGCGGGCGCCGGTCTCACGGGCGATCTGCTCGAGGACTGGGCTGGGGAAGACTTCAGAGCCAAAGATGGCTGGGACGCTCTCGGCCCTGATCTGGTCGATCAACTGAGCGACCTCGCGCGGCGACGGCTCGCCGAAGTCGGACGGCTGGATCGCGCCAATGACCGTCATGCCGTAGCGCGGCGAGAAGTAGGCGAAGGAGTCGTGATAGGTCAGGAGCTTGCGGCTCTGCTCGGGGATCGTCGGGACAGTGGCCATGATCGCGCGGTCGAGCTCGTCGATCTTGCCCTGGAAGCGGATCGTATTGCTGTTGTAGTAGTCCGCGCCGGCCGGGTCCTTCTCGGTCAGGGCGTCGCGGATCAGCTCGGCGTAGCGGGCGGCGTAGATTGGGCCCATCCAGACGTGCGGGTTCGGGTCGCCATCCTCCTCGGGGAAGCTGAAGTCGAAGACCCACTGGTCGCGGGTGAGCGTGTTGTCGCCGAGCTCGAGGATGGTGGCGCCGGGCTTGAGGTTGGCCTCGGCCAGATCGATCGTCGTCCCCTCGAGGGCGAGGCCGTTGACGACGATCAAGTCGGCCGCTGCCAGCTTGCGGGCGTCCGACGGCGACGGCTCGAACGTGTGGGAGTCGACGCCGCCGGGGATGATCCCCTCGAGGTCGATGCGGGTCCCGCCGACGTTGAGCACGATGTTGGTGATCGGGGCGACCGTCGACACGACCTTGAGGCGGCTCTGGGCCTGCGTCGTGGTCGGGAACGGGACGATGGCAGTGGCTGCCAGCAGGGCGGCAGCAAGCATGAGCGATCTTCGTAGACGCACGGGCGCTCCTCCGAGTGTGGATTCCAGGATCGAGTGTACCTGCCAGCGTCCCGAGTTGCAACACATTGCAGGTACGAAGCTCTGCCGCTGCCGAATTCGGCGGCGCGAGACGATGGCTGTGGCGCTGTTTGCTGCCTACTGGTCCTGGGGGATGAAGCCGCGGATGTAGTTGATGACGTGCCAGCGGTCCGTCTCGGAGAGCTGCTCACCGTAGGCCGGCATCGCCGTCTCGGGTACCCCGTTGGTCACCCAGTTGAACAGCTCGCCGTCAGTGTGGCCGGCCGCCAGGTGGACCCGGAAGTCGGCGGGACGGGGGCGGAGGGTGCGGCCGAGCGGCCCGTCGCCGCGGCCGGAGGGGCCGTGACAGGCAACGCAGAGCTGGTCGTAGATCCCCTTACCCTGGGCCAGCGACGCAGCATCCGGCGGAAACGGGCTCCGCAGCGAGCGGATGTCGGGTGGGGCGACCGGCGCGGCGATGGCACGCGAGTACAGCACCACCCCGATCACGGCGACGGCGATGCTGGTCGAATAGATCATCAGGCGCTCGCGCCGGTCGACTCGGCGGCTGCGTGAGATCCAGAAGAACAGCGCCAGTCCCAGCGCCATCAGGCCGATCGCGGTGACTCGCTGGGGCGAGAGGCCAATCGCCGGAACGAGGGCGTCGAGGGTCGGTGGCTGCCCAGCCGTCTCGGCACTGGCGAGCTCGGCCCGAAAGCCGGTTCGGGCGTCCTCGCGCCCGCGGCGACGGACGACCGCCTCGATCTGCCAGTCTCCGTCGGTGCTCAGGTTGCTGCCGACGGCGCCGTAGCCCCCGTCTTCCCG
>JACCZL010000846.1 GCA_013695975.1 Chloroflexota bacterium | reverse complement strand
ATCCCACACGGTGTGACCTCGTGCCTGCTCCTCCCGCACGTCATGCACTACCTGGCTCCGGGCACAGCCGGGCAGCAGGCGCGGATCGCCGTCGCCCTGGGCGTCGCCACCGTCGCAACCCCGACCGCTGAGGCGGCGGCCGCCGCGTCCGCCGCTGTGAGCGACCTGATCGGGCAGCTTGGGCAGCCGCGGCACCTCGGCGAGTACGGGCTCAGCGACGCCGACATTCTCGAGGCCGCGCAGCCCCTGGCGGGCGACCGCTACCCGCTCGACGACCTCGCGGCGATCTACCGCGCGGCCTGGTGACCGCGGCGATGGACGCCGATGGCTGATCTGTTGCTCCGGTCGGTGCGCCTACCGGAGGGCTCGGGACCGACCGACCTGCTGGTGCAGGATGGCCGGATCGCCGAGGTGGGCGACAGGGCGGGCGAGACGGCCGCGGACGTCGAGTCGGTCGTCGCGGGCGGACGACTGCTCTCGCCGGCCTTTGTCGAGGCCCACCTCCACCTGGACAAGGCGCTCCTCCTCGACCGGTTGACGGGCCCGGCTGACTCGGTGGAGGAGGCGATCGGCGCGACGGCGGCACTGAAGCGGTCCTTCACTCGCGAGGACATCCTGGAGCGGTCGGAGCGGCTGCTGAGGATGGCGCTGCGGCACGGCACGCTGTTCGTGCGGGCCCACGCCGAGGTCGATCCGATCCTCGGGCTGCTCGCCCTCGAGGCGGCGCTGGAGCTGCGCGAGCGTTACGCGGGGCTGATGACGCTCCAGGTGGTGGCCTTTCCCCAGGAGGGCATCCAGGCGGCCCCGGGGACCGAGGGGCTCTTGCGGGAGGCGCTGGGGCTCGGCGCGGACGCCATCGGCGGCGTCCCCTACGTCGATCCTGACCCGCGCGGGCACGTCGACACCGTGTTTGGGCTCGCGCGCAAGTTTGGCGTGCCGGTCGACTTCCACGCCGACTTCTCCGACGACCCGTCCCGGCTAACCATCCCCTACATTGCCGAACGGGCCCTCGCCGAGGGCTACGCCGGTCGGGTGGTCGTCGGCCACGCCACCAGCCTCGGGGGGCTGCCGCCCGAGAGGCTGGCGCCGATCGCCGAGGCCCTCGCCCGCGCCGATGTCAGCGTGATCATCCTGCCGGCGACCGATCTCTATCTCGGCGGGCGTCGCGACAGCCACAACGTCCGACGCGGCCTGGCCCCGGTCGCCCGGCTGCGGCAGGCCGGCGTGAACGTCGCCTACGCGTCGAACAACGTCCGCAACGCTTTTACGCCGTTCGGCAACGCCGACCCGCTGGAGGTCGGCCTACTGCTGATCGCGGGCGGCCACCTCGCCGCTCGGGCCGACATCGAGGCCGTCTTCGCGATGGCGACGGTACACGCGGCCCGAGCGATCGGCCTGACCGACTACGGGCTCGAACCGGGTTGCCGCGCCGATCTGGTCTTGCTCGACGCCGTCGATCCGTGGGACGCGCTCGTCTCGCAGGCCGAGAAGTCGCTGGTCATCGCCGGCGGGCGGGTCGTCGTGGAGAACCGCCGGACGACTGAGTACCATGTCCGTCCGGTGTCGAACGCCCACGGAGCGACGTCCCGGGGTGGCGGATCCGTTGCAGGCTCGAGGCAGGGATGAGTGACCGGGTGCGGATCGGCATGATCACGCCGTCGTCGAACACGATGGTGGAGCCGATCACGAGCGCGATGACGGCCCACCTGATCGACCAGTTGTCGGTCCACTACGCCCGGATTAGGGTGACCAGGATCTCGCTCGAGCGGGACAGCCTCGATCAGTTCGAGCTGGACGAGATGCTCGGCGCTGCCCGTCTCCTGGCCGACGCCAGGCCCCACCTGATCTGCTGGAACGGGACCTCGGCGGCCTGGAAAGGGCTGCGCGCCGACGAGGCGATCTGCGAGGCGATCCAGCGGGAGACGGGAGTTCCGGCCACGACGGCGACGATCGCTCAGTTCGAGGCCTTCAAGGCCTACGGGGTCTCGCGCTACGCCCTCGCGGTCCCCTACCTGCCCGACGTGCGCGACGCGATCGTGCGGACGTATGGCGAGGCGGGGGCCGAGTGCGTCAGCTCGCGAGCGCTCGGGATCAGCACGAACTACGATTTCGCCGAAGTTGGGTTGGACCGGCTCCGGGCGTTGATCCGCGAGTCGGACGCGCCCGAAGCCGAGGCAATCGTGGTGGTCTGCACCAACCTGGCGGCTGCGCGGGTGGTGGAGGAGATGGAGCAAGAGCTGGGCAAGCCGATCTTCGACAGCCTGGTGCTGGCGCTCTGGCACCCGCTGCGGATGCTCGGCTGGAGCAAGCCGATCCCAGGCTGGGGGAGACTGTTGGACGATGCGACTCGAGGGTAAGGTCGCGCTCGTGACGGGCGGCGGGTCGGGGATCGGACGGGCGAGCTGCGAGCTGTTCGCCTGCGAGGGGGCGAGCGTCGCCGTCGCCGCCCTGTTCCTGGCTAGCGACGAGTCGTCCTTCGTGACCGGCTCGGCGCTGGTGTTCGACGGCGGCTACCTCGCGCGGTGAGGGGCTGCCGCGCGGAGACGCCGGCCGCGGGGTGCTATGATCCGGACCATGAAGTGTACCGCGCAGCGTGCAGTCGAGCGGCTCGACGACCCGGCCGAGCTGTCGGCCGATCCGCTCCTGCCCGGCTTCGTCCTGGACCTGCGCGAGATCTGGTGACCGGGCCGGTTCATGCCTCGGTCAGCGCTTCGAGCCCGTCAGGATCCAGCAGGCGGACGCTGCGGCGGCCGAGCTCGACGAGGCCGCGGGTGCGGAAGTCGTTGAGCGTCAGGGTCACCGTCTCGCGGTAGGTGGCGACCATGTCGGCGAGCTCCTGGTGACTGGCGCGGATCGTTCCATCGGGCGTTTCGCCGACCAGGCGCAGGAGGAGGCCGGCCAAGCGGGCGGAGATCGACTTGAAGGCGAACTCCTCGACGATCGCCTCGGTGTCGAGGAGGCGGGCGCTGAGCTGCTCGAGGAAGCGGAGGCCGACCTTGGGATGCTCCAGGATCAGACGCTCGATGTCGCTCTGACTGAGGACACAGACCAGGGCGTCCTCGACGGCCTCGGCGGTCGAGTCGCGCGGGAAGCGCTGGCCGATCAGCGCCATCTCGCCGAAGAAGGTCTCGGGCCCGAGGCTGGTGCTGACCAGCCGCTTGCCGTCGGCCGACTCGCGGACGATCTGCACGCGGCCCTTCTTGAGCAGGAAGAGCGCCTCGTTGACCTCGCCGGCACGGTAAATCGTGCGTCCACGCGGGCAGGTGAACATCGTGGTGGTCTTGGCGAGCCGTTCGACGACCTCGCGCGGGAGGTCGCGGAAAACGTCGATTGCCGACAGGTAGCTGGCCTTCAGCTCGTCGACGGTGGCCGTCGGCGAGGGCGCCTCGGCGGCGCTGCGTGACTTACCCCAGGCCCCGAGCAGCGAAGCCAGCCTCACGGTTTCCCTCCAACGCGAGTCTAGCACTCGGCGGCTGCATCCAGCCACGCGCGCTTCGGGTTCGCTCCCATCCGTACCCCTCCCCCAAGCTTGGGGGAGGGGTACGGATGGGGCTGCGTCGGGCGGGTCGAGCAGCTCAGCGGACGCGTTGCAGCACGGCCGGATAGGCCACGCCGGTGGCGACGCCATAGACGAGGTGGCCGATCAGGGACATGAGCATCGGGGGAGCGAAGGCCATCCCGAGCTGTGGCCCCATGCCCATCAGCGTCGGCATGATCAGCAGCGGGCCGAGGATCCACCAGATAAAGCCGTACACGGCCCCCCAGAGGGCACCCTGGCTCATCGTGACCGCCCTGGTACCGAAGACCGCGCCGAAGCCGGCGCCGATGATGGCGCTGATGATCATGTGGACGATGAAGCCGACGACGCCGCTGTTCGAGCCGGCCAGGCCGGCCACCATCGGCAGCATCCCCATTATCCCCATCATCAGGCCGAACAAGACGCCGCCGACCAGGCCGGCGACGGCCCCCGCGATCAGCCGCTGCGACACGCTCCCTTCGCCCGCGGCCAACGCGTGGTCTCGAGGCATATCCGCCATTGCCTCACCTCCTCGATGATTTCGCGGGCCGAATGCCCGTCTCTCCCTAGTCTCGCGCGAGTGGAGCGGAACGACAGTAACCTTGCTTACACTGACTCCACCTACCGCGGCTGTGTAAGCCGCCTTACTGTCGCGGCCCGCGTTGGCGTGGTCAGCTAGGGAGGCGAGGTTTCCAGGGGGATGGTGATCGCGGGGGTGCCGAGACTCGACGTGTACGTGGCCGAGCACTGCTTTGGGTGTGGGGAAGCGCGCCGTCTGGCCGAGGCGGCGGCCCGTCGGTATCCGAGGGTCGCGGTGCGCGTGGTCGACCTCGAGCGTGACCCCCAGGCGCGTCCCGACAGCCTGGTCGCGGTACCGACGTACATGCTCGACGGTCGGGTCATCGCCCTCGGGAACCCCCGCCACGGCGAGCTATTCCGGCGCCTGGAGGACGCGCTTACGGAGAGGCCAATCGAGGAGACGACGGCATGCCCACCGTAATGCGGGCGCCGAGCGGCGCGAGGCATGGCACAATGGGAACGGATCGAAGGCGCCGGGAGGTCTTTGTGGGGAATCAGACGGCGGCGACGCTGGCCGCGGCCCTGATCATGCT
>JACCZL010000811.1 GCA_013695975.1 Chloroflexota bacterium | reverse complement strand
GCATCCGGACCACCTCGGCCAGCTCCCGTTCACGTCCCAGGAAGGGCGTGGCAGGGATCGGCAGGTTGGTCTGATGGAGGCTCGTGAGCGGCGGGAACTCATCGGTTCCGAGCTGGTAGATGCGCTCGGGCGCCGAGAGGTCCTTCAGCCTGTGCTCGCCGAGGTCGCGCAGCCCGTCGGGGCCGATGAGGGCGGCTGTGGCGGCCGACACGAGTACCTGCCCGCCGTGGCCGATCGCACAGATGCGGGCGCCCTTGTGCACGTCCACACCCACGTACCCTGCGTCGTCGATGTGGGGGGTGCCTGTATGGAGCCCCATGCGGACCCTGACGGGCCCGTCGGCGAGGGCGTCGCGCGCCTCCTGCGCCGCGCTCAGCGCCCCCGGTGCGGTTGGGAATGCGACGAAGACGGCGTCGCCCTGGGCATCGACTTCCACCCCGCCGTGGCGGGCGAAGGCCTCTCCCAGCGCCCGCCGGTGCTGCGTCAGGGCCCGGCCATACGCCTCCGCTCCGAGCTCCTGGAGCAGCCTGGTCGAGCCCTCGATATCGGTGAACAGGAAGGTGACGGTGCCCGAGGGCAAGTCGCGTGGCACGGATGCCATGATCCGCCCGGCGCAGGGTCTATGTCACGCTCGCGTTCCGGTCAATGCGCCCGGCCGGCCCCCCGGGGTGAAGCCGGGGCTAGCGATTCGGGCGGTTGGGCCGAGCCTCCTTGGCCCGCTGGCGCTCGCGCAGGTCGCGGTCGACATCGGAGCGCTTCATCCGAGCCATGTCGCTCGCCGTGCGTACGTCCATTCGGAACATGTTGTGACCTTCGGTGTCGTCCTCAGACGGCTGCTGACCGCTCTCGGCGGCGTCGACCTCGGCTGCATTTTTGGGTTGCTCTTTCGCGCGGTCCATGGGTGGCCTCCAGGCTGATAGCGGGTGCGAGTCCGGGTCAGGGGACCCGGTTCGCTGTAGCGTCCTTCGCCGGGGCACCAGAGTCAACGTCCGGAGCGACCCCTGCGCTGTAAAGTGGCTGACATTCGGGCTGTCGCTCGCCGGACGCACTGGGTCGGGGATGACGTACGACGACTTCGCGGTAGAAACCCTCCGCGGCTCGCCTCTGTTCTCTCACTTCGAGGACGAGCAATTGCGGTCGCTTGCCGGCGGCCTGCGCCGGCGGCGTTTCCGGCGTAACGAGGTGATCTTCCACCAGGGCGACCCGGGCGATTCGCTGCACCTGGTTTCTTCGGGAGCGGTGAAGATCGTGCTGCCATCCTCCGAGGGCGAGGAGGCAATCATCGCCACGCTTCGACGAGGCGATTACTTCGGCGAGCTGGCGTTGGTGGACGGCGCGCCGCGATCCGCAACCGCCGCGGCGCTGGAGTCGACAGAGACGCTGGTCCTGCCAAGAGACGCCTTCCGCTCGCTCCTGGACGGGGAGCCCCATCTCCGTGACGCCTTGCTGACGGGTCTCGCCGCCGAACTCAGACGCCTGACCGGTCATGTCGAGGAGCTGCACTTTCTCGACCTGGCCGGTCGACTGGCCATGCGCCTGGTCCGCCTGGCCAACGAGCGCCAGCCGGCGGCCCGTCGTGACGTCCAACTCGACTGGCCCTATACGCAGTCGGATCTCGCGGCCATGATCGGGGGTACCCGTCAGAGCGTAAACAAGCTCCTGAGCGAGCTGGTGAGTGAGGGTCTTATCCGTATCGAACCGGACTCGCTGATCATCGTCGACATCGACAGGCTGACGCGCCGTGCTGAACGCTGATCGTGCACAGTGTCGGCAAGGCGACAGGCTGGGTGTCTATTCGAGGGTATTCAGCGCCCGGCGGCGGGCGGTACAGTCGCATCACGCCGGTACACATGACCGGCTCTAGATCAGGAGGTTGATCAATGCCGTTTGAGAAGCGCCCGATCGGCGAACGCGCCTCGGATGAGGACGACGTCGAGGGCCACAGCATGAAGAAGCTTAGCGCCACCGGCGATGAGCTCTCGCCCGAAGGAGCGAGCCGCAGCAGGGCCAGCCTCTCCGATGAGGACGACGTCGAGGGCCACAGCATGAGGCTTAGCGCCACCGGCGATGTGCTCTCGCCCGAGGGAGCGAGCCGCAGCAAGGCCAGCCTCTCGGATGAGGACGACGTCGAGGGTCACTCCAGCAAGCTCCGCTGAACCCTTACAGTCGGGCGCCCGATGCCCGACGCTGAACTCCCCGCCGCGCTGGAGGTCCTCAAGGCCGCCGCGCGGCGGTCTCATGTTGCCCGGCGCCTCCAGGGCGACGTCGAGCACGACCTGCTTCAGTCGATCGTCGACGCCTCGGTGACGCTGTTCGAGGCGGAGGCGTCGTCAATCGCCCTGTTCGAAACAGGGCCCGATCGCCTGGAGTTCCGAGTCGCCGCCGGCCCCCACGGAGCCGGCGCAGTCGGCCTCTCGGTGGCGCCCACGCAGGGGATCGCCGGGTACGTCTACTCCAGCGGCCAGGCACTCGCCCTCTCGGACGTGGCCAGTGACCCGCGCTTCGATCGTGCAACAGCCCAGAAGACCGGGTATGTGCCCCGCTCCATCGCTGCGGTGCCGCTGGTGGACCGGGAGGCCACAGTCGGTGTCCTCCAGGTCCTGGACAAGCAGAGCTCCCCAACGTTCTCGCTGCGTGACATGGAGCTCCTGGGCGTCTTCGCGCGCCAGGCAGCCACGGCGATCAACGCGAGCCGGGTGCAGCGCGACACTGGCCGGCTGCTGCGCGAGGTGTTCGGCCGCCTCGCCGATGACGCGCTCACGGAGGTGCAGGTCGAAGCACTGGTCGGTGAGGCGACGACTGGCCTCGACCCCTCGGACGGGGAGCCCTTCTGGTCGCTCGTCGACGCGCTGGCTCGTGTTCGGCTTCTGAGCGACCGCGAGCTGGGTCTCGTGGTCGAGATCCTGGAGGTGGTGGCCCGTCGCGCGGTCGCACTCCCCGCCGGGAGGCTGCGGTCCTCGTCGGAGGAATGACCGAGCAGGAGCGCCCGGCCTGGTCCGAGCCCTTTGCCGATCCGGCCGGCACAGGGCTCCTTCGCTCGATTCGCCTGGATGCGGTGGACCGTGAGTGGGCCTGGGGCGGCTCCAGGGGCGCCGGTGTGACGGTGGCAATCATCGACAGCGGCCTGGAGGTCGACCATCCTGCGCTCCGGGGCCGGGTCGTCGAGAGCGTCGCCGTTGACCTTGTTGGAGGCGAACCGAGTGTGCGAG
>JACCZL010000793.1 GCA_013695975.1 Chloroflexota bacterium | reverse complement strand
GGATAGCTGCTAGCTGATGCCCCACCGCTGGCCCGCGCTCTTCGCGGCGGCGGTCGCGTTTATGGCGGCTCAAGGGTTCGGGCGGTTCGGCTTCGCGCTGATCCTGCCGTCGATGCGCGACGGACTCGGGCTCTCGAACGGCGAGATGGGCCTGATGGCCGGAATCGGCCTCGCCGCGTACCTGCTGTCGTCGGCGCCGATCGGGGTGCTGGCGGCGTGGTTCGGGACGCGCCGCGTCGTCGTCGGCGGGCTGCTCGGGATCGCGGCGGGGCTGGCCGGAACCGGCTTGGCCGAAGGGTTCGCGATGGCGGCGGCCGCCCAGGCCCTGGTCGGCGCCGCCTCGCCAGGGGTGATCGTGCCGGTCCTGGCGGCGGGCACCGCCTGGTTTCCACCATCGGTCCATGGGCGGGTGACTGGTCTCGTCGTTGGCGGGGGTGGCCTCGGAGTCCTGACCACCGGGCTGGTCGTGCCGCTGCTCCTCGGAACGGGGGACGAGTCGGCCTGGCGTCGGGCCTGGGGGAGTCTGGCGCTCGGCACGCTGGCGGCCAGTCTGCTCGTCGCGCTGCTGCTACGCGACCCGCCGGCGGTGGGTTCGGCGACTGCCCGGCCGAGCCTCGGCGCCGTCTATCGTTCAGCCGCCGTCTGGCGACTCGGGATCGTGTTCGGTCTCTACGCCGTCGCCTACATCGTCTATGGGACGTTCTTCGCGGCGCACCTGGCGCAACGCGGCGTCGATGGGGTCACCGCCGGGCGGCTCTGGTCGCTCGTCGGCGTCGCGAGCATCGGGAGCGGGTTGCTCGGCGGGGTGCTGGCCGACCGACTCGGGTCGAGCCTGGCCCTCGCGGCGATGTTTGCGATGGAAGGCACAGGACTGGCGCTCCTGGCGCTCGGCGACGGGTTGGCCTGGTACGCCGTCTCCGCCATCTTCTTCGGCGCATCGTTCTGGGGCTTCCCGTCGGCGATTAGCAAGGCCTGCGCCGAGATCGTCGGTCCCGCCCTCGCGCCTGCCGCGATCGGGCTGCTCGCCGTCTTCTTCGGCGTCGGTCAGGTGGTCGGCCCGGTCGTCGGCGGTCTCCTCGCCGATTGGACCGGCGCCCTCAGCGCCGCGCTCCTGCTCGGCGCCGCCGCCGACCTGGCCGGCGCCGTAGGCTCACTCCTGCTGCCCCAGCGGATGGTAGATGGCAAGCAGTAGGCGTCATATGGACCTCGCGCAGACGTCTCGGAGCCGACCACTCCCTACTGCCCCTCGCCAACGCGTTCCCGCCGTGCCTGCAGGAAGGCTCGCACGCCCTGCTCGCTGAGGAGGCGGCGCCAGGGGAGGCTGTCTTCGGTCAGGTGGATGAGGGCCATCAGCTCCTGGTTCATGCTCAAGGCGGTCAGCAGGCCCATGACCTCGTAGGTGCGGTTGATCGAGACCTTGTTGAAGGTGAGGGCGGCTGGCGCGAGCCGCGCGAGCTTCCCAGCCAGCGCCATCGTCTCCTCCTCCAGTCGGTCGGGCGGCACGACGCGGTTGATCAGGCCGATCCGCTCAGCCTCTCGGGCGTCGATCAGCTCCCCGGTCAAGAGCAGCTCCTTGGTCTTCTTGAGGCCCAGGACCCAGGGCATGAACATCGTCGGCGGCCCCGAGACGTCCTGAATCTCCGGCTCGCCAAACTGGGTCCCCTCGGCGGCGACGGTCAAGTCGCAGGCCAGGCTCATCTCGCAGGCGCCGGCCAGGACGTATCCGTGGACCTGGGCGATGACCGGCTTCGGGAGATTCCAGATCCGGAGCCAACGCTCGATGTTGCGCCGATGGCGCTCGCGCCAGGCCTCTGGCGAGAGGAGCGGGCGGTGGGCGAACGCCTCGAGATCGTAGCCCGTACTGAACGCCCGTCCGGCTCCACGGATCACGACGACTCTGACATTGGCCTCGCCACTCGCTCGCTCGAGCGCTGCCTCCAGCTCATCCAGCAGCTCAGGGCTCAGCGCATTCAGCTTCTCTGGCCGATTGAGCGTCAGCAGCGCGACCCCGTCGCGGGTCTCATACAGGACGTTCGTCACCGCGGCCTCGCTTCCGCCGCAAGCTCAGGCGAGCGCCAGCACCTGATCGGCGACCTCCTGGATGACCCGACTTGACTCCGGGTAGACCGGCTCCTCCTTGGTGATCATCTCCAGCAGGACCGGTCTCCCGTCGCGCGTCGCCGCCATGCCGCGCCGGATCGCCGCCACCACATCGCCCGGCCGCTCGACCCGCTCGGCGTATGCGCCCAGGCTCTTGGCCACGGCGGTGTAATCCCCAGACAGTCGGTTCGACCCGTAGCGCTCGCTGGCGGTCGGCATGTAATTGGTGTAGCCGCCCATGCAGGAGTTGTTCAGGAGCACCGTCATGATCGGGATGCGCTCGCGCACCGCCGTCTCGACCTCCATCCCGACTGTCCCGAAGGCCAGGTCGCCCATCACGTTGACCACCAGCTTGTCCGGCTGGGCCAGCTTTGCGCCCAGCGCAATCCCGTAGCCGGTCCCGAGCTGGGTCGACTTGCCCCAGCCGAGATAGCCGCGTGGCGCCAGGGTCTCGAAGAACGTCAGCATCTGGTCGCGCGGATTGCCCGAGTCGTGGGTCACGATCGTCTCGGCGCGATCGACCGTCTGCATAAGGTCCCAGACTACCCGATACGGGTTGATCGGCGCCTCGTCGGAGGTCAGGCGCGGCATCCACTCTCGCAGGTACGCTTCCTTGACGTCGCGGATCTCGGCGACGACGCCGTCGTCGCGTCTCGCCGTGCCGATCTGCCGCTCCACCTCCTCGACGAGCTGACGCAGGACGAGTTTGGCGTCTCCGATCACGGCGTGGTCGATCGGGTAGTCCTTGCCGATGTCGCGAGCCTCGGCGGTGATCTGGACGAGCTGCTTACCGCCCGGGATCGGCGCGGAGAAGGTGTCCTTGCCAAAGCTGCTGCCGACGCCGAAGACGAGGTCCGCCTTGACGAGGAAGTGCGCGGCGGCCCGCGTGATCGTGTGGCCGCCGGTGCCGAGGGAGAGCGGGTGGTCCTCGGGGAAAGCCCCTTTGGCGGCCATCGTCGTCATCACCGGCGCCTGGACCAGCTCGGCCAGCTCGCGCAGCTCGTCCCAGGCCTGAGCCCAGAGGACGCCATGTCCGGCCTGCAGCACCGGTCGTCGGGCGCCCAGCAGCAGCCGGGCCGCGACGGCGACGTCGGCCGGGTCGCCGGCCGACCGATAGGCGCGGCGTGGCGCGTAGTGGAAGGCCGACTCGTCCAGCTCCGCGGCGCCGACGTCGCTCGGCAGCTCGAGGAGGACCGGGCCCGGCTTGCCGTTACGCAATTGGGCAAAGGCGCGACCCGCCAGCTCAGGGATCCGATCGGCGAAGTTGACCCGACCGGCCCACCTGGTGATGTGGCGGTAGACCGGCAGCGGATCGAACGCGGGCGGCTCGCCCAGTCGGTGCTGATCGGGGCCACCCGGAATCAGCAGGATCGGGATCGAATCGGCGAAGGCCTGAGCGAGACCGCCGAACGCGTTCTCGATGCCCGGGCCGGACTGGACGACGACGACGGTCGGCCGCTGGCCGTTGCTCGCTCGGGTGTAGCCGTCAGCCATGTTGATCAACGTCTTCTCGCTTCGAGCGATGATCGGTCGGATGCCGAGCCGGGCCGCGGCGTCGATCAGAGGATGGTTCGGGTAGGCGAAGAGGTACTCGACGCCTTCGAGCTCTAAGATTCGGGCGACCCCGTCCGTACCTCGCATGTAGCCTTCCCTTCGCAACGGTGAGTAAGGGCTCATGATAACCGGTTCCCGGAGCCGGAGGACCACGCGGTGCATGGTGCAGCGGACGAATCCTCTGGTAGCTTCTCTCACCCGCGGCATCGCCTTGGCTCGCAGGCTGATGCTCGGCTAATCTGCCCGAGTCGGGGGACGGGGGGCGGCTCTCAGAGCGGGTGGAGCAGGCGAAGGTTGCCACACTGCCCTCACTCGGCTGACCGTTGCGCCCGCCATTGTCGTATCGCCTCGGCGTGCTCCGGGTAATGGCCGTACGTATCGAGCCGTAGGCGACGGCGGAAGCGCGTTTCCCCGGTGAGCTGATCTTCGGGCGCGCTCTGGATGAAGTCGACCAGCCGGCGGTGGGTTTCAATGAGCTGCCGACGCACGTCGGAGAGAGAACGGCCTCGCTTCTGCTCGGTCATCTGAGCATTGAAAGCATCGATACCGCCGTACGTGACGTACCGCGGTGGCCTGCCTCCCTCGACGATCAACGGTAGATGCTTCAGCGCTTCCTCCTCCCACGTCGTCACGTGCGCGAGGATGTCTTTCACCGACCAGTCGCCCATGACGCCGGGCTCCACCAGCCGCGAATCTGGCACACCGGCGTACGACGCCTCCAACGCCGCCCAGGCCGCGCCAAGTCTTTTCAGAAGCTTGTCCACCTGATCGTCACGCTTGCTCATCTGCCCCTCCTGGGCGATCACTCGGCCCGTGCCGGGACCCCGACACAAGCGCTCTAGAATCTGCCCTCGCCTCAGGTCGTGCCCCTGGCGCGGCCGGAGCGCGCCTCGCGGTTCAGCCCACGGGAATGACTCCTTGCCGGCTAGCGCCTTCCAGGCGGCGCACTGGGCGGGCAGGCACACCGCGCAGGGCCGGTACCCGGCCTGGATGGCCGTCGCCTCGTCCGCGAAGAATACACGGTTGGGTGAGGGCGACTGCCAAGGGGAAGACTCGGGTCACCATGAGCGCTCCCGGCGGACTCAGGGACCCTGGCGCAAGAGCATGGCGCGCACCCCTCCGGCAGGGTGGCGTTGACGCTGCCCCCGCGGGCGACTACACTCGCACGGAGCGATGTTCGCCTACGTCGGTTGTTACACCACGCCGGATCGCGATGGCCGCGGCGACGGCATCAACGTCTACCGGATGGACCCCGCCTCCGGTGCATGGACGCACGTCCAGCTCCTCGTGGACGTCCCCAATC
>JACCZL010000542.1 GCA_013695975.1 Chloroflexota bacterium | reverse complement strand
TTGGTCGCCATGGCACACCGATACCTGAGACCTGACGGGACGATCGGCGCCAGCGGCAACCACGATCCGAAGTGGGTTCTCGACGGGTCGGAGATTCTGGTGCCGAGCCACGATACCGGCGCTTCATGCCCCGATTGCGCTGCGTGGCGTCCCCGGGCCCGTGCATCGAGTCCGAGGAGGGGTCAGCGGCGACGATGAGGGGCTGGTCGGCGAGCAGTTCTTCGCCGAGGTCACGGAGGCAACGGCTGGCCGATCAGGCCGTCCGGATGGCGGACCGGGCCAACGCGACGGGGTGGGACCATGCGGCCCCGCCCCGACGCGTGACGTCTCCCTCCGACGCTGCGCTCGCCGGTCCCTTACGGGACGTTGACCGTCTGCTCGCAGCCGTTCGCTGAGTCCGACCCCGGGCCGCCGTCGCACTGGTCGCTGCCGGACCCACCGACGAGGTCGTCCGGCCCGCTGTTGCCGACGAGCTGGTCGTTGCCGGGCCCGCCGTCCAGGCGGTCCTCGTCGTTGCCGCCCACCAGGCGGTCGTTGCCGCCCTGGCCGAACATCGAGCCGCCGCCGGGTCCGGCAAACAGCTCGTCGTTGCCTTTCGGGTCGGAGTCGCTAGAGACGCTGATGGAGATGAAATCTGGACCGAAAACCTGGCCCTGGGCCATGCCGCCAGCGACGAAGTCGCGGCCAGGCCCGCCGTCGATCCGATCGTTGCCGAGGCCACCGATCAGGACGTCGCCGGCGCCCAGGCCGCAGATGACGTCGTTGCCCCCACGCCCGTCGATCAAGTCGGAACCCTCGGTCCCGACGATCACGTCGTTGTTCGGTGTGCCCGTGATGTTGAGCCCGCCGCCCGCATTCGATTGCTTCTGCAGCCCCGAGGTCTCCTGCAGTCCAAAGCAAGTCGCCTGCGCCTCCACCGGCGGCACCGACGCCGCCAGCAGGCCGGCCGCCAGGGCCAGCGCAGTCACCATCCGAAATCGCCGCATCGCTCTCTCCCTTCTCCGCCGGCCTCTCTTCCGGCCGGCCATGCGGCCCCCAGCAGACACCCTCGCCAGGATCCTGTCGAGACCGGCCCGCCCGCGGGTGCTAGAATGCGGGCCAACATCGGCCGGCAGCGGCAAGGGGAAGCGAGCATGAGACGGTCCGACCGGGACGTCGGCGGGGTGGAATAGGACAATGGCGACGACGCCGGCCGACGAGCTCCGGACGATCGCCGTCGACGCCCCGACGGCCCAGGCCCCAGTCGCCCGGCCGGCCGCCGGGCTCCTCGGACAGCCGCTCGGGCTGGCTCTGCTCTTGCTGGTCGGGGCCGCGCTGGTCGCCCTGCCCTGGTTGACCTCGGCCTACTGGGTCCGCGTCTTCACCATGGTCTTTATGTTCGCGGCGCTCGCCCAGAGTCTCAACGTCATCGCCGGGTTCGCCGGCTACGCCGACTTCGGCAACGGGGTCTACTTTGGGATCGGGGCCTACGCGACCGGTTTTCTGATGCAGCAGGGCTTGCCGCCGCCGCTGGCCGTGCTGGTCGGCGCCCTGCTCGCCGTCCTGCTGGCCGCCCTGCTCGGGCTGCCGATCCTGCGCCTCAAGGGCCACTACTTCGCCATCGCGACGATCGGCGTCATGGAGGGCGTCCGCGAGCTGGTGACGAACATGGGCTTCGTCGGCGGCGGCCAGGGACTGAACGTGCCGATCATTCGGATGTCGCCGGCCCAGTTCTCGACCCTGATCTACTTCCTCATGTTCGCCCTGATGGTTGGGTACACGGCCCTGGTCTACTGGCTCTCGCGCTCCAGCCTCGGCTACGGCCTGCGGGCGATCAAGGGCGACGAGCAGGCGGCCGCCGTGATGGGCATCGACACGACCCGCTCGAAGGTGATCGCCTGGTGTCTGAGCGCCGCCTGCACCGCCACCGTCGGCGGCGTCTACGCCATCTGGGCCGGCTTTATCGAGCCCGGCGTCGCCTTCGACATCGTCCGAGGAACCGAGTACTTCATGATGATGCTCCTGGGCGGGGCCGGCACCGTCTTCGGGCCGATCCTGGGCGCGTTTATTCTCCAGTTGATCGGCAACCTCGTCTGGTCGCAGTTCCTCCACGGCCACCTCGCGATCCTCGGCGTCGTGATCGTCCTGATCGTTCTCTTCCTGCCCAGCGGGCTCGTCAACGCCTTCCGGCGCGGGCCGAGCTGGCGACTTCTCGGCCGCCAGGGCGCGGGCGTCGGCCGATGACGACCGCCGTGGCGGCCCCGCCCGCGCTCGCCGCGCGCGGCTTGACCTGTCACTTCGGAGGCCTGACCGCCGTCGACAGCGTCGACTTCGAGCTCCGCCAGGGCGAGGTCCTCGGACTGATCGGACCGAACGGGGCCGGCAAGACGACCTTGATGAACCTGATCAGCGGCCTGACCTCCCCGACCTCGGGCGACGTCCTGCTGGGCGAGCGCCGCCTGACCGGCCTCCCGCCCCACACCGTCACCCGCCTCGGCGTCGCCCGGACCTTCCAGGTCATGCGGCCCTTCCAGGGCCTGACCGTCCGCGAGAACGTGGCGATCGGCGCTCGCTTCGGCAGTGCTGGCGGCCCCGGAAACATGCGGGCCGCCCTCGCCAAAGCCGACGACGTCCTCGACTGGATCGGGATGGCGCCCCTCGGCCGTGCCGAGATCAGCCGTCTGACCACCGGCGAGCGCAAGAAGCTCGAGCTGGCCCGCGCCCTGGCGATGGACCCCACCGTCCTCCTGCTCGACGAGGTGATGGCCGGCTGCAACCCCCGCGAGATCGGCGACGTGATGGAGCTGATCCGGCGGGTCAACGCTCGGGGTGTCACGATCCTGCTGATCGAGCACCTGATGAAGGCGGTGATGGGCCTCTGCCACCGCGTCCTGGTCCTCCACCACGGCAAGCGGATCGCGCTCGGCACCCCGACCGAAGTGGCCGAGGACCCCGCCGTCGTCGAAGCCTACCTCGGCCAGCGCTACGCCGAATCCCGTCGGAAGAGCAATGCGTAACGGCGGCATCCCTCCTGGGAGTGCGGGCGTCCCGCCCGCCCCGGCGTCCGCAACC
>JACCZL010000748.1 GCA_013695975.1 Chloroflexota bacterium | reverse complement strand
CCGCTCGGGCGACCGGCTGACGTTTCACACTGGGCTCGGGCGGAGCGCCGGCCGGAGACCGGGTGAGAGGGTCACCACCCGTGGGCGGGGCTAGACCAGGCGGGCGCGGATGATGGCGCTGGCCTGGTCCATGACGATGACGGTGATGCCGATCAGCCAGAGGGCGGCGCCGGCCTGGTTCCATTGGAGGAGGTTGATGTACTGGATCAGGAGGAAGCCGATCCCGCCACCACCCACGAGGCCGATCACCGTCGAGAGGCGGACGTTGATGTCCCAGCGGTACATCGTGAACGACAGGAACTGCGGGACGACCTGGGGGATCACCCCGAAGAGGACGACCTGGAAGCGATTCGCGCCAGTCGCGGTGATCGCCTCGATCGGGCCGGGGTCGATGCTCTCGATCGACTCGGAGTAAAGCTTGCCCATCGCCCCGATCGAGTGGATCACGATCGCCATCACCCCGGCGAACGGGCCCAGCCCGACCACGACGGCCATGATGACCGCCAGGATCAGGGTCTCGATCGAGCGGAGGACGTTGAAGAGGGTTCGCGTGGCGTAGTAGAGCGCCCAGCCGACGCGGCTGCCCTGCATCAGGTTACGCGCGCCGAGGAAGGAAAGCGGGATGCTGACGATTAAGGCGAACGTCGTGCCCATCAGGGCCAGGAAGATCGTCTCGATCATCTTCTGGAGCGAGAGGACGAACGCCTCGGTCGGCTGCCAGCGGCCGAGGCCCCAGCTCAGCTCGGCGCGGACGGCGTAGGTACCCGAGCTGATCGCGGCGGGCATCGCGAACGTGAGGGCGTAGGCGCCGCTGGCATCGGTCCGCTCGCCGCGCCGAATCGGGCGGGCGTTACCGGACCCGTCGACGAGAGCCAGGAGGAGCTCGCTGTTCGGGCGGGCCCCGCTCAAGCTGATCGTCACCTCGTCGCCGGGGCCGATCGCGCCGGGCATCACGGTCAGGGTCCCGCCGGCGACGCTAGCGGTGGACGGGGTGGGCGGGCCATCGCCGATCGAGAGCGGGGCATCGGCAGCGACCGTCTCGGTCTCCTGGGCGATCACGTCGGGCTGGAGCAGCCCGACGACGATCCGCTCGGCCTTGGGGAGGTTGAAGAGCAGCGTCGGAAAGTCGATCTGGGTGACGTGCCAGCCGTAGGCGTAGGCCGCCAGAGCGACGAGCAGAAGGACGATGCTCCGCCAGGAGGTGACGAGCGCCCCGGGCCCGGCCTTGCGGAAGGCGACCGCGTCGGGCCTGGGTCGCGCGGCTTCGGTCATCAGGCGATCTCCACCTCGACCGCCTCTTCGCCATAAATCTCACGGAAGCGATCCCGGTCGATGTCGCGGGGCAAGCCGTCGAAGACGATCCGACCGGCCTTGAGGGCAATCACGCGGGTGGCGTAGCGCCGGGCGAGGCTCAAGAAGTGGAGATTACAGAGGACGGTGATGCCGTCCTGACGGTTGATCTCCTCGAGGTACTTCATGACCGAGTGGGACGTGGCCGGATCGAGGCTGGCGACCGGCTCGTCGGCGAGCATCAGCTTCGGCTCCTGCATCAGGGCGCGGGCGATCGCGACGCGCTGCTGCTGGCCACCGGAGAGGGTGTCGGCGCGCTGATAGGCCTTTTCGACGATCCCAACCCGCTCGAGGTTGGCGTACGCGCGGTGGTAGTCCTGGAGCGGGAAACGCCCCACCGCGCTCTGCCAGGAGCTCACCGTGCCGAGCCGACCGGTCAGGACGTTGGTCAACACCGACGAGCGCCTGACCAGGTTGAACTGCTGGAAGATCATCCCGATCTCCTTGCGGGTCTCGCGGAGGCGGGCCGGCGAGAGGCGAGTGACCTCGACGTCGTCGAGGAAGATCTTGCCGGAGGTCGGCTCGACCAGTCGGTTGACGCAGCGGAGCAAGGTCGACTTGCCGGAGCCGCTCAGCCCGATGATGACCAGGAACTCGCCGTCGGCCACGATCACGCTGAGGTCGTCGACGGCAACGACCCCGCCGGGGAAGACTTTGGTCAGATGCTCGATGCGCAGCACGACGCTTCGCGTCGGGTAGGCGCCCTACCCCTTCTTCTCCTTGGGGGCGAGCTCTTGTTCGAGATTCAGGTTGAGAGCCTTGGCGGCGCGGCGGACTGGCTCGTACTCGCCGTCGGTCGAGGGGACGAGGCCGTCGATGCGGTAGAGGTCCCTGAGGGCTTGCTTGCCCTCAGCGCTGTCCGCGACCTTGGTCAGGCCGTCACGGATCTTGGTCACCATGTCGGGGGCGAGGCCCTTGCGGACACTGACGGTGTCGTTGGGGATCGGCTCAGTCCTGGCAATCGGCTTGACCTTCTCCATCACGTCCGGCAGGGTCCCCTGGACGGCCGTTCGGGCGTCGGTGACCTGCCCCTCGACGCTGTCGCCGAAGGTCGCGCCGCCGTCGACCTGCTTGTTGTACACGGCGATGACGACTTTGTCGTGACCGCCGGCGAACGTCGTCTCGGAGAAGAACGACTTGTAGTCGATGTTCTTGGAGGCGAGCAGGGCGTTCGGATACAGGAAGCCGGAGGCCGAGCCTGGCTCGACGAAGGCGAACTTCTTGCCCTTGAGGCCCTCGAGCTCGTTGATCCCACTGTCGGCGTGGACAATGATCTGGCCGCTATACGTCTTGCTGCCACCCCGAACGCTGGCCAGTATCACTTCGGCCCCAAACTTGTCGCGGGCGAGGATGTAGGCGAAGGGCGCCAGCCAGCCGACGTCGACGTTGTTCGCCCCCATCGCCTCGATGACCGCGGCGTAGGAGGTCGGGACCGACACCCTGACCTTGAGGCCGGTCTCCCGCTCGAGAAGCTGGCCGATCGGCTCACCGCTGCCGAGGACCTTCTGCGAGTCGCTCGAGGGAACGAACGCCATCTTGATCGGGTTGTCGTTGGTCCCGAGCTGGGCGCTGGCCGGCTGGACCATCGAGCAGGCCGCCGCGAGCGGCAGGACGAGCACCACGGCGAAGGCCAGCAGAGCGAGCGGGCGGGCGATGCCGCGAGACCTGGACGTAGTGGACACCGGCTTCCTCCTCAGGACGATCGGGTGGGGAGCGGACAGCGTCGCGCATCGGTCGCTGTCTCCAATTGGGCGAATGATACTCGCGAGCAGCTATACCTACCATAGCATGAGGCTGACTGGATCCGGTGCATCAATTGACGGCCCACGTGCGCCCCTACGCGTGGGCCCGACGTGAGGGTTCGGCCGTTGTGAGCGCCTTCGCCAAGCTGGCCGCCGCCGCGAACCGCAACCGCTCGCTGCTTTGCGTCGGGCTCGACGTCGACCCGCGCCTGGCGCCGCCCTCGCTGGTCGGCAACGACGGCTGGATCGAGCGCTTCTTGCTGGGCATCGTCGAAGCGACGGCCGACCTGGTGTGCGCCTACAAGCCCAACCTGGCGTTCTTCGAGGCGCTGGGCATCGAGGGCTACCAGGGACTTCGGCGGACCCTCGAGGGGCTCCCGAAGGACGTCCTGAGCATCGCCGACGCCAAGCGCGGCGACATTGGCAACTCCGCCGCCGCCTATGCCCGCGCCCTCTTCGAGGTCTGGGGCTTTGACGCGGTCACGGTCAGCCCCTATCTAGGCTTCGATACTCTCGAGCCGTTCCTCGAGTCGGACGACCGAGGCGTCTTCGTCCTCTGCAAGACATCCAACCCGGGATCGGGCGACTTGCAGGACCTCCCGACAAGCTGGCTGGGCGAGACGCTGCCGCTCTATGAGGTCGTAGCCCGACGGGTAGCCGAGCGAAACCGCGAGGGGAACCTCGGGCTGGTGGTCGGCGCGACCTATCCCCGCCAGCTCGCCCGCGTCCGAGCGCTCGCGCCGAGCCTACCGATCCTGGTCCCCGGCATCGGGGCTCAGCACGGCGAGCTCGAGCAATCGGTCGTGGCCGGTCTCGACGCCGCGGGGGGCGGGGTGGTCGCCAACGCGGCCCGCCAGGTCCTGTATGCGAGCAGCGGTCTGGACTGGCAGGCGACGGCTCGCGCGACGGCCGTGGAGCTACGCGACCGCCTGGAAGCGGCCAGACAGGAGTGGACCGATGCCCCCGATCGAGCTGCGGCTCGGTGACGTCCTGCGGCTCCGCAGGCCGCACCCGTGCGGCAACTGGGACTTCGTGGTCGTCCGTCTCGGCGCCGACATCGGGCTGCGCTGCCAGCGCTGCGGCCGACGGATTTTGCTGGCCAGGACCGTGCTGGAACGGCGGATCCTGAACTGGGTGAGCCGCAGTCCGGAGCCGGAGCTGCCGGCGGACATCGAGCCATGACCAACCGAGAGGAGCATCGCTCGCTCTGGCGCAATCGCGATTTCATGCTGCTGTGGATCGCCCAGGCGATCAGCCAGACGGCGCAGAACGCCGTCTGGTATGGGATCCTGGTGCTCGTCCAGACCCGCGGCAGCTCGACCGTGCAGATGAGCCTGGCGGTGATGACCCTGATCCTGCCGTCGGTCCTCTTCGGGCTCGTCGCCGGTGCCTACGTCGACCGTCGCGACAAGCGCTGGGTGCTCATCGGGAGCAATGCCCTCCGTGCTGTGGCCATGCTGGGGTACATCCTCTTCTCAGAGTCGCTGGCTCTTGTCTACGTCACGAACTTCGTCTTCTCGGCGATCGGGCAATTCTTCGCGCCGGCCGAGGCGGCGATGATTCCGGCCCTCGTAGCCCGGCGCCGCCTGCTTCAGGCCAACTCCCTCTTTCACCTGACGTTCACGGCCTCGCAGCTCGGCGGGCTGGTCCTGCTCGGGCCGCTGGTCGTCAAGCTGGCCGGGCTCGGCTGGCTCTTCATCCTGGTGGCGTTGTCGCTGGCCCTCTGCGCCGCGCTGCTCTGGCCGTTGCCTTCGACCTACCGCCGCACGACCGAGGTAACGCATGGCCTGGAGGGCTTACTGGGCGATCTGCGTGAGGTGCTCGGCGACGTCCGAGGCGACCGGAGGATGTACTGGGCGATGATCCACTGGACGCTCGCCGCGACGCTGGCGATCGTCATCGCGACCCTGGCACCGGGCTTTGTGGTCAACGTGCTGGGCGTGGGCGCCGAAGACGCCGTCTTCGTCCTTGCCCCGGCCGGGATTGGGACGGTGCTCGGCACGGGGCTGCTGAGCCGCTGGGGGCAGGGGATCGACAAGCACCGCCTGATCCACTGGGGGTTGTGCGCGATCGGATTCGCGCTCGGATTCCTGGCGTTGCTCGGGATCGCCCTGGAGTGGCCCATCGAGGTCGAGATCGGCCTGGTCATGGCGACGACGCTCCTGGCCGGGCTGGCCTTCGTCGCGGTCGTGGTCTCGGCACAGACGATCGTCCAGGAGCGCGCGCCGGCCGAGCTGCGCGGCCGCGTGTTCGCCGTCCAACTGGTCCTCAGCAACGTCGTCAGCGTGGTCCCGCTCGTCTTCCTCGGCGAGCTGGCGGACCTGATCGGCGTCGACTGGACCCTGCTGCTGGTCGGGGCGCTCGTGGTCGGGGTCGGTCTAGTCAGCGCCCGCCTGGCGACGCGGGATCGGTTGGACGACGCGGAGCCGACTGCCGAGCCCGGCTCGGCAGCGTAGGTGCCCTCACCCCGGCCCCGGGCTCGTCTCCGCTTGCGAGACGCGTTTCGCGCGGCGTATACTGGTTTTGCGTGAGCCCTCGTGGCGGAATAGGTATACGCGGCAGGTTGAGGGCCTGTGCCCGGAAGGGCGTGCTGGTTCGAGTCCAGTCGAGGGCACCAAGCGGGGTGAGGCAGCGTCCGCGAGGCATCTGGCCGCCGCTCGTCGAGGGCCACGAGCGTGCCGGAGGGCGGCGCTTCCGAGTTCCCCACGGGCGAGTAGCTCAGCTGGCTAGAGCACTTCGTTTACACCGAAGGGGTCCCGGGTTCGAGTCCTGGCTCGCCCACCGCGCTGGAGCAGCGCACGCCAAGGTAGCTCAGTAGGTAGAGCACGCGGCTGAAAACCGCGGTGTCGGCAGTTCGATTCTGCCCCTTGGCACCACACACGGTATGATAGGCCGATTTTCCGAGTCTGACGGAACGCTGGCAGCGGCACGGCAGACGGAGGCCGACGTGCGTGTGAAGCGGCGGGTAGCGGGCGGTGGGCCGACTCACGGCCCAATGATCATGTGGAGCAGGTTTCGGCATTGCCCTGGATAGGGCAACGCGCCAGCGGGCCCGGGGCGGCGACCCTCGCTCCGATCCTCGCTGTCGGCGTCGTCGTCGCCGCGTGCTCGCCCTTTGGCGCCCCCTCGGCCGCGAGTGACGGGACGAGTCCCCCGGCTGCGGCCGGCAACAGCCCGACGGCTGCTGGAAGCACCCTCGCAACGCAGGGCGCGCCTTCGCCTTCGCCGACGCCCAGGGTGGCGGCCGAGGGCGCCGATTGCACCTTCGTCCTGGGCTTCGCCGACCTCCGCGAGAAGATCGGACCGGCCGCGGTCGGGGAGTGCCTGGAGGACGAGGCGCTCCAGGAGAATGGCGATACGACCCAGCCCACGACCAACGGCCAGCTCGTCTTTCGCGCTTCGGACGGTCGCGCGGTTTTCACCAACGGATCCGACACCTGGATCGACGGGCCGGACGGGGTGGAGAAGCGTCCGAACGGCGAGCGCTTTGCCTGGGAGCCGGACGCGCAGCGCGGGCCCCGGTCAGCCGCGACGCCGTTCCCGCTGCCGCCGGCGCTGCCCGGTTCGGTCGTGCCGGCCCGCCGGATCGTGGCCTACTATGGCAACCAGCTTTCCTCGCGCATGGGCATCCTCGGCGAGGCGACCCCGCCCCAGATGCTGGCCCGCTTGAAGGAACAGGCTCGGGCTTACGCCGTCGCCGACCCGAAGACGCCGGTCCAGCCGGCGCTCGAGCTGGTGGCAATCGTCGCCCAGGAGGGAGCCGGGCGTGACGGGCTGTACCGCCTCAAGATGGACGACGAGATCATTGAAGAAGTGGCGCAGTGGGCCGAGAGCAACAACTTCCTGCTGATCCTCGACGTTCAGCCGGGACGCAACTCGTTCGCACCAGAGGTCCAGTCGTTGATGCCCTTCCTCAAGCGCCCCTACGTCCACCTCGCGCTGGACCCGGAGTTCGCGATGGGTCCGAACGAGCTGCCGGGCGAGGAGATCGGCAGCGTCGACGCCGCGGCAATCAACCGAACCATCCAGACCCTGGCCGAGCTCGTCACGGCCGAGAACCTGCCACCCAAACTGCTGCTGGTCCACCGTTTCACCGAGCGGATGGTCACCAATTACCGCCAGATCCGGCCGGACCCGCGCGTCCAGGTGGCGATCGTCATGGACGGCTTCGGGACGCCGGAGGCGAAGATCAGTAAGTACGACGCCCTCGTCGGCGATCAGCGCGTCCAGTACGCCGGCTTCAAGCTCTTCTACCGCCAGGACCAGCCGGTCATGACCCCTCGTCAAGTCCTCGAGCTCGACCCGGCACCGCACGTGGTCATTTACCAGTAGGGGAGTGATGCATCACGCCCCCGTCCCTCAGCAGGGCGCGATGCATCACGCCCCTACCGTTCCGGCTCGAAGCCACCCCGGGCGTACTTGTTGGTCGGGTCCCACATCATCCACCCGCTGCTGCCAGCGTCGGCGGCCGCTTTGCGCTGGGCGGCGATCTCGGGGGCGTTGTAGGCCTTCTTCGTCTCCCAGGGGTAATCGTCGAAGTACTGGAGCCAGGGGCGCATCACGGCGCCACGCCCTTCGGCCCGCTCACGCGCCCGCTTCATGCTCTCGTAGACCACCTCGTAGGGCCGCGCGACGACCTGGGGATAATTGATCTTGCCGGGCAACCCGGCCGAGTACGCTGAGGGGTAGACCATCGGGTGGAGATAGTCGACCACGCCGGCGAGCGCCTCGAGCTGCTGACCGATCCCGATGTCGTCGGCGTCGAGCGTGACGTAGCCAAAGATGTCGACGCCAAGAAACCCGCCGGCGCCCCGAACCTCGTCGCGGGCCTGGCGAAGGAATTCGGTCACCGCCTCGACTCGGCTCGCCTCGTTGACTGGCCTGGAGTATTGCGCGGCGCCGATCGTCGTCCCGCGGCTCGGGTCAGTCGGGAAGCGGATGTAGTCGAACTGGACCTCGTCGAAGCCCTTTTCGATCGCCTCGCGGGCGAGGGCGATGTTGTACTCCCAGACCTCGGGGCGGAACGGGTCGACCCAGCCGAGATCCTCGCGGTCGATCCAGGCCTTGCCAGTTGCCGCGTCTTTGATCGCGACGTCGACGCCGGCACGTGCGCCGTTGCGCGCGAGCTTGTCGTCTTTGAAGACGACGATCCGGGCGATCGTGTAGAGCCCGCGCCGCTTGAGCGACGCCAGCAGCTCCCGGATGTCGGGGATCGTGTGCTCGTCGTTGGCCCCGATTTCTTCGGCCAGGGGAACATCGCTCTGGTAGGCGATCCAGCCACGGTCGCCCTTGACGTCGATGACGAGGGCATTGACCTCGGTCTTCTCGGCGAGCTCGAGCGCATTGGTACGGAGGCCCTGGTGGCCGATGCCATAGAAGCTCAGATAGAGCCCCTTGACGGCGAACGGCTCCAGACGCAGCTCCAGCGCGCCGCTCCCGCCCGGGTCGACCTCGACCCGCCGATAGCCGGGGGCGAGCACGCGGACCGGCCCCGTTGGGCGCGTCGACAGCTCGAAGGCGCCGTCGCGACCGCTGATCGCGCTCCCACCAGAGAACCCGACGAAGGTGTTGGGGATCGGCCTACCGGTCCGGGCGTCGACAACGGTGCCGGCGAGCCGGCGCTCGAGTCTGGCCAGCAGCTCCGCTTCACCGCCATAGGGCAGGGTGACGTCGGCGTAGCCGGGCGCCCCGAGCGTCAGGCGGAGGTCGCTCCTGGCTGGCCCGATCGCAAAGCGGCCCGGCTCGAGCGGCTGAACGCGGGCGGGACCGGCGGCGATCCGGGCCTCGGGGATCGCGTGATTCGTCTCCGCGTCGCGGACGACTAGCAAAAAGGTGCGCGGCGTCAGCACGACCTGTCGCTCGCCCGGCGGCCACACGGAGAGCCGGACCGGCTGGTAGCCATCCGCCTCGACGCTGACCGACTCGGTCAGACCGACGCGCTCGAGCACGAAGGCGCCATCGTCGGTCGTCGTGGCGACGCCGGTATCGGCGGTCACGCGCGCGCCGGCGACGGGCAGACGCTGATCGTCCAGGACCACGCCGCTCAGGGCGACCGTCGGCAGACACTGCGAGTA
>JACCZL010000727.1 GCA_013695975.1 Chloroflexota bacterium | reverse complement strand
GCGCTGCCGGTGGCCGACCCTGTCCCGCCGTCGGGGCCCGTCGCCAGCGATCCGGAGCGCCCGCCCGAGACGAGCTCGCCGCCTCCAGCATCGCCGCCTCCGCCTCCAGCGCCCCAGACGGCGGCTGCCGCGTCGAGCGTAGCCGAGCCGCCCCTCGCCGACACGAACGAGTGGCATTGGGAAGAGCCCTGGGTACCGGACCGGAAGCCCGAGCCGGGCACGCCGATCGGCGTGCCCAAAGCGGCCGACGCCCCCCCTGCCGCGCCTTCGAAGGTCGCCCGAGTGCCATCCCCCACCAGCGACCCAACCGGTCGCCCCGAGGACGTGGTGAGCGCGCGCAAAGAGCCGTCCGACCCGTCCCCACCCGCCTGAGTCAGCAACCCCCGTTTTCTTGCCGTCCTCCGGGGCGGGTGTACAATCCCGAGTATAACATCGGCGTCCCGCCCCTGAGATCACGCGGGTCCCTCACGTGATCTCAGGCTCATAAGGAGAACATCGTGATCGAGGTCTTCGTCGAGAGCATCCGCGTGAACATGACGAACTACAAGCGCGTGGTCATGCTCAAGGAGAAGACCGCGTCTCGGTACCTCCCGATCTGGATCGGGCATTTCGAAGCGGACGCGATCGCCATTCCGATGCAGAACGTGCCGGTCCAGCGCCCGTTGACCCACGATCTGCTTGGCTCGATCGTCGGCGCCCTGGGCGGCAAGGTCACCCAGGTCGTCATCAGCGAGCTGTCCGAAGAGACCTTCTACGCCAAGCTCGTCATCGACGCCAACGGTCGCCACGTCGAGGTCGATTCTCGGCCCAGCGACGCGATCGCCCTGGCGATTCGAGCCAAGGTGCCGATCTTCGTCGACGAGTCCGTCCTGGATCAGGCGGGCATGGTCTTCGACTCCGAGCACGAGGAGGGCGATGCCCAGGCCGCGCCCGCCGAGGTGCTCGACGAAACCAAGCTGACCGTCTTCAAGGACTTCATCGAGACCCTCGACATCGAAGACCTCGGCAAAGGCGGCCAGGAGAAGCCCAAGAAGTAGCTAGCGTGGGCGCCGCCGGGCGATCACGCGGCGGAAGACTGGACCAGCCGGTCGGCGTGGTGGTCGAAGCATCACCCTCGCCCATCGGGGTTGATCGGTGGCGGAGTGGCCCCGATCCTCGTGAGCTGCCCGACCTTCTCGAGCAGGTCGTCGATCTCGAAGGGCATGTACAGGAGGTCGCAGCCCCGCGCTCGGATCGCCACCTCCGCCTCCTGCATCTCCCGCGCGGAGGCCGAACATACCAGGACCGGCACCGACGCGGTGCTCGGATCGCGCTTGAGCAGGTCCAGGGTCTGCCAGTCGGGCGAGCCGGGCATCCGCACGTCGAGGATCGCCAGGCTGGGCGGCCTCGCTTGAATCAGGTGGTACGCCTGGCTGGCATCCTCGGCGACCACCACGCGGTAGCCCTCATATCCGAGGATGTCCCGCATCAGCTCGAGGATCGTGCGGTCGTCGTTGACCACGACGACGGTCTTGAGTTCGGACATCATCAGCCTCCTCCGCGGCGGCGGCGCTGCCCCGCCGGCTCGGCCCCGCCGGCGTGTTCCCGAACTACTATGCCCGCGCCGTGGCCTTCTGTCATGACTGTTCCGTCATGGCCCCCAACCGAACTTTAGAGCTTGCTGGCGCGGGTGGTACAATCCGACCATGCTAGTGTGCTAGCGCACTCGAAATAGTACGCGGTGGAGTGGGAGCATGACGATGCGGGCGCAAGACACGGGGCCCAGCGACACGCCCGCGCGGGTCCTCATTCTGGTGGGTCAGCGCTTGGTCTGTGAGACGATCAAGCTGACGCTCAACCACGGGGTCTATGACACCCGCGACGCGGACGAGGTCGTCGAAGCGACGAGCATCTTGAATGAGTGGCGTCCGCACCTGGCGATCCTCGACATGGACATCGGGGGCGACGCGATCTTGCGCCAGATCGGCGGGCATGGGCCGACCGGCGGCACGCGGACCCCGGTCCTGGCCCTGACGCGGCGCGGCGACCTGCGGACCAAGCTGGCCGCCTTCGAGCGAGGCGTCGACGACGTCATGACGGTCCCCTTCTCGCCGGAAGAGCTGCTCGCCCGGGTGCTCGCGATCACGCGGCGGACCTATGGGCTGGACGCCCCCTTCAACCCCCGGCTCAGGCTGGGCGACCTCGAGCTCGACATCCTGCACCGCCGGGTATACGTCGGCGGTCACGAGATCCCCCTGACCGGGCTGGAGCAGAGCCTGCTCTACCTGTTGGCGGCCAACGCCGGCCAGGTGGTCACGCGCGACGAGATCCTGGACACGCTCTGGGGCACCGACTTCGTGTCGGAGAGCAACGTCGTCGACCGGCACGTGCGGAGCCTGCGCGCGAAGCTCCAGGACGATTGGCGGGCGCCGCGGTTCATCGCCACCGTGCCGGGGAAGGGCTACCGCTTCGTGCCGACGCTCCCGGAGCGGGCGACCGGGACCTAACTGCTTCCCGGGCAAGGCTGCGCCACCCTCGCCCTCCCAACCCCGCCGAACTCGGGGGAGTCGGGGGGCGAGTCCCTTCCGTCTCGGGGACGCTCTTGACCGTCACTTGCGTTAGGACTCAGGAGCCCCTGGGCGGTGCCGGCTCGGCACCGCCACGCGGCGCGTCCTGGTCCTCGACGTCCAGGTCGCCCCCGGTCTCGATGTCGACGACATCGCGGCGAATCGTATCCGAAACGTGCTCGGTCTCCTGAACCTGGCGCTTACCGACGCAGACCTCCTCGTAGACGACCGCCCGCTTTTCGACGGTGACATCCTCCTCGTAGACCGGAACCTCGATCGTCTCACTGTCGCCGATCGGGCGGTCGGACGGCCGGTGCGCGACCGCGTGGCGCTCGACGAAAACCTCCTCGCGCGTCACCGGGACGTCGAGGGTCTTCTCCTCGGCGACGATCTCCTTGTAAATCTTGACCTCGCCGGCCTGGACTCGCTCCTTGCGGGCCACGAGCTCCTCCTCGCGG
>JACCZL010000686.1 GCA_013695975.1 Chloroflexota bacterium | reverse complement strand
CCGCCTGGCTGGTGTCCACGTGCCGACCGCCGACGCCGAGCCGGCCCAGCAGGCCGAGCTGGCGCTGGCCTGGCTGCCCCTCGACGTCGATCGGGCCTATCGGCTGCTCGGCGTCCTGCTCGACGGTGACGAGACTTCCCAGCTCGCCGCGCTGGCCGCGCTCCGTGAGGCGGGGCCGGGTCTACTTGAATTGCGAGTCGCCGCGCTGCTCGAGGCGACCAACCCGGCCGTCCGCGCCACCGCTGGTCGGGCCCTCGGGGCCTCTCCGCGGGCCGGGCCGGACCTGGTGCGCCGACTTGGGGACCCCGAGTCTGACGTTGCCGAGGCCGCTCGAGACGCCCTCGTCGCACTCGGGCCGGCCGCCTGGCCGGCCCTCCTCGACGTGCCAGCGGACGTTTCCGATCTGTGTCGGGTCGAGGCGCTGGCCCAGGCGACACGTCAGGGAGCGCCGACGGCGTCGACCCGGCTGGGTGAGCTGGGCGCCACCCTGCTGACCCGAGCCGAGCGGCAGGCGCGGCTCGAGACCTGGCTGCTGGACCGGTCCGAGCTCGACGAGCTGGCCCGAGCGGTGGGTGAGGAGCGCCGTCGCCTGGCGCGGCTCGGGCTTCGCGCCCTGGGCCATCTTGGCGACTTGAACGCGCTCGACCTCGCCGAGCGCGCCCTCGATAGTCACGATCCGGTCCACCAGGCCGACGGACGCCAGCTCGCCGCGCGGCTGCTCGGACGGCGCGGCGCTCGGATGGCGCGGCTGCTGGCCCGCCCATCGACGGGGCGGCCTGGCCCACTCAGCCGAATCCTGGAGGATGCCCTTGCCTCGGAGTCGGCGCTGGTTCGCGCCGTTGCCGTCGAGGCGAGCGGCCGGATCCTGCCGCCAGGTCGGGCGGCGTTGCTGCTGCGTCGCGTGGCCACTGATCCCGATCCGCTCGTGCAAGCCGAAGTGGAGGCCGGGCTGGGCCGGCTCCAATCGTCACCCGGAGGGGCCATGCTGACGACGATCGAGAAGCTGCTGTTCCTGCGAGCGATCCCGACCTTCCAACCGGTCGAGACGGAGGCCTTGCGGTCGCTCGCCGAGCTCTTCGCGGTCCAACGCTACGCCACCGGCGACGTCATCTTCGTCGAGGGCGAGTGGGGCGACCGCCTGTACATCGTGACCGAGGGCCAGATCGTGATTTCGTCCGGCGGACGCGACGTGATCCGCCTCGGTCCCCGCCACTACTTCGGCGAGATGGCCCTCTTCGACGGCGAGCCCCGCTCGGCGACGGCGACGGCCGTGCAGGAGACGACCCTGCTCAGCCTCGACCGCGATGCCTTTTACCGCCTCGGCCGCCGCTCCCCCGATGTCCTCGTGGGCGTCATCCACGTCCTCAGCCGACGCCTCCGCGACGCTAACGAGGCGAGCGCCCAGCAGCGAGTCTCCAACGGAAGTTAGGCTTACCAGGGAGGGGATCCGAAATGGTCACGAAGACGCTGGTCAAGCCCAACGCCTACCACGACTCGGTCACGTTGATGACCGTCTCGAGCGCCGTCGACGCTTTGCCGGGGGTCGAGACCGCGTCGGTCGTGATGGGAACGGCGCTCAACCTCGAGCAGCTCCGCGACAGCGGTCTGGCGCCAACAGAAGACGTGGGGCCGAACGACCTGGTCGTCGCGGTGCGCGCGGCGAGCGAGGACCAGGCCGACGCGGCGCTGGCCGAGGCCGAGGCGCGACTCACCCGGCGCCCAACCGGTGCGGGCGCCGACTCCGAGGCCCGTCGGCCGCGCACCCTCCGCCGGGCCCTGGAGGCGCGCCCGGACCTCAATCTGGCCGCCATCTCGGTGCCGGGTTCGTTCGCGTCGATTGAGGCGGAGGAGGCCTTGCGGGCGGGGCTGCACGTGTTCCTCTTCAGCGACAACGTCCCGCTTGCCGAGGAGGTTCGGTTGAAGCGGCTGGCCGGTGAGATGGGGCTTCTGCTGATGGGGCCGGACTGTGGCACTGCCATCGTCAACGGGGTCGGGCTCGGCTTCGCCAACGTGGTGCGTCGCGGACCGATCGGCGTGATCGGGGCCTCTGGTACCGGCCTTCAGCAGATCACTTGCTTGATCGACCGGCTCGGTGGGGGCGTCTCGCAGGCGATCGGGACGGGTGGCCGTGACCTGCGCGCGGAGGTCGGCGGCATGACTATGCGGGCGGCCATCGCGGCGCTCGGCGCCGACGAGGCGACGCGGGTCCTCGTCCTGGTCTCGAAGCCGCCCGCGGATGCGGTTGCTCGGTCGGTCCTCGACGCCGCCGCGGCAACCGGCAAGCCGACGGTCGCCGTCTTTCTCGGCGGCGACCCCGCGGCCGATGCCCCGCCGGGCGTCACCCTGGTGCGGACCCTGACCGACGCGGCCCGCTGGGCAGTGGCGGCGACCGGTGGCAACGGCGAGGCCGCGGCCACCGACACGATCGACGCCAGGCAGCCGGGTCGGACCCTCGACGAGCGCGGACCTGAGCAACGATACGTGCGGGGCCTGTTCTCGGGTGGCACGCTCTGTGAGGAAGCGCTCCTCCTGCTCGCCGAGCGCCTCGGACCAGTCTTCTCGAATGTCCCGTTCGACCCTCGCTGGGCACTGGCCGATGCACACCAGAGCCGTGAGCATACCCTGGTCGATCTCGGGTCGGATGAGTTGACGATCGGGCGGCCCCACCCGATGATCGACCCAACGCTGCGCAACGAGCGGATCGCGCGGGAGTCGGCCGATCCGACGACGGTGTGCCTGCTGCTCGACGTCGTCCTCGGCTACGGCGCCCATCCCGACCCGGCCGGCGCACTCGCGCCCGTCATCCAGCAGTGCCGCGCTCTGGCGGAGGCCGAGGGCCGGCAACTCCCGATCGTCGTCTCGCTGTGCGGGACCGAGGGCGACCCGCAGTGCTTCTCGCGCCAGGAGGCCGCGTTGCGCGAGGCCGGCGCCCTCGTCTACGGCAGCAACGCGGCCGCGGCCCTCGCCGTCGCCGCGATCGTCGAGGGGCGGTAGGGCAAATGATGTCCATCATCAGCAGGGTGGCGTCCAGTGGAGGGCACGTGCCATGACGATTGACACCACCAGGATCCAGCAGCTCTTCAGCCAACCGTTGAAGGTGGCGAATCTCGGGCTTGATCTTTTCGCTGACGCACTCGACGCGGAGGGGGTCGAGGCGGCGCGGGTTGAGTGGCGGCCGCCCCTGATCGAGCTGGAGCCGGAGGCGGCTGCCCTCTTCAACGACCCTCGGATCGAGGCGGCCAATCAGGAGGCAGTCGGGCAGATGATGGCGGCGCAGCCGATGCTGGTCGACGTCAGGCCGGCCCGCGAGGTGCTGCCCGACATGACCGAGCGTACCTTCTTCCACGCCGGGCCACCATTGGATTGGGCCAGCGCGTCGGGGCCGATGCGGGGGGCGCTGATCGGGGCGATGCTGTATGAGGGGCTGGCACAGTCCGCTGAGCAGGCCGAGTCACTGGCCGAGCGGGGGGAGATCGAGCTGTCGCCGTGCCACCATCACGAGGCGGTCGGGCCGATGGCGGGCGTCATCTCGCCTTCGATGCCGGTCATGGTCGTCGAGAACGCGGCCGGCGAGAACCGCGCGCACTGTACCCTCAACGAGGGCCTCGGCAAGGTCCTGCGCTATGGGGCAAATGGGCCAGAGGTGATCGAGCGGCTCCGCTGGTTTGAGCATGTCTTTGGGCCGCTGGTTGGCGCGGCCCTACGGGCGATCGGTGGGGTTGACCTGCGAGTCATGACGGCGCAGGCGATCCAGATGGGCGACGAGTGCCACAATCGCAACAAGGCCGGCACGAACCTCTTCACTCGGGAGATCGCCCCGGCCCTGGTCGAGTGCGGCGCCCCGACCGCCGACATCGCCGCGGTGCTCCGGTTCTTACAGGGCAACGACTTCTTTTACCTGAACCTGGCGATGGCGATGGGCAAGGCGGCGGCGGACGCCGCCCACGACGTGGCCGGCAGTACGATGGTCTCGACTATGGCCCGCAACGGGACCGAGTTCGGCATCCGCGTCAGCGGCCTGGGCGACCGCTGGTTTACCGCCCCATCAGAGCCGGTCCGCGGGCTCTACTTCCCCGGCTACGGCCCAGCGGACGCCAATCCCGACATCGGCGACAGCGCGATCACCGAGACGGTCGGGATCGGCGGCTTCGCGCTGGCTGGGGCGCCGGCGATCGTCCAGTTTATCGGTGGCACCCCGGCCGACGCCCTACGCTACAC
>JACCZL010000674.1 GCA_013695975.1 Chloroflexota bacterium | reverse complement strand
TGATCACCTGGACCGTCACCGCCAGGCCGGAGCCGTCCGCGAGCGGGTGGAGGTTTGTTCCGGCCACGTTGCCGGAGGTTTTGGCGCCGAACACCCGGGCGACTCCGTTCTCCTGGAGCGCCGCCGCTAGGATCTCGGCCATCGAGCCGCTGCCGCCGTTCGCCAGGACGGCGATCGGGGTCGGGCGGCCCCAGTAGCCGCCTAGGGCGTTCACCGTCACCTCGCCACCGAAGCGATCGACCCGCTGGTAGAGCGGGCCACGCTCGATGAAGCGGCTGGCGACAGCGACGCCGGTGTCAATGGCGCCGCCACCGTTCCCGCGGACGTCGATGACCAGTCCGCGAACGTTCTGGGCCTGGAAGTGCCCGACCGCTTCTCGGAAGGGCTCGAGCGCTTCGGGCGTCGGGAAGGATCGCAGCCGCAAGTAACCGATGCCATCGTCGAGCATCCGGTAGGCAAGCCAGGCCACTCTGATCTCGGCCCGCGTCAGTCGGAGGACGAACGGCTCGGGGGTGCCCTCGCGATTGATGGTCAGCTCGACGGCGGTGCCCGGCTCACCGCGGACCCGCTGGCTGAGCTCGAGCGGCGCCTGGCCGTCAACCGTCGTCCCGTCCACGGCGACAATCTGATCGCCCGGGCGGACACCGCCCGATTCCGCCGGGCTGCTCTCGAAGATTTCGGTGATCCGCCGCTCCTCGTTGAGGCTGACGCCGATGCCGCCATAGCGGAAGTTGTCGCGAAGCTGCTGCTGCCGCCGCTGGAAGTCGTCAGGGAGCATGAAGTACGTATGCCCCTCCTTCATCGCGACAGCCATCCCCCGCACGATCGCGTAATCCAGCAGGTGTCGGTTGTGCTCCGCCGCCCACACGCGCTCGGCCTGTTGCCCGTAGACGCCGCGGAAGTCCTGCTGAACGCCAGCGCTCTGATCCGTGAAGGTCTGATCGTCGAGGGTTTTTACGTTGGCGGGGAGCTCCGGGGCGAACGCCGCGCCCCTGGCCACTTCGGCGAGACGGGCATAGCCGCTCGAGAACAGGCGCCAGTCTGGTTCCCGCTCGTTGAGGAAGGGTGGCCATTCCTCCGTCGCCACCTGGACGCCCTTCTCCTTCAGGAACGCCACGGCGGCATCCCAGCCAGCGCCCAGGACCTCGGCCGAGCTGGGCGGCGTCACAAAGCGGTCCATCAGCAGGGCGTAGGCCTGTCCGACGATGGGACTGGGTTGCTCGTCGAGGCCAGGCGCCGCCGCGTTCCAGAGGGAGGTCGGGTGGGCGTTCGCGATCACGGCGGCGGATGGGACCACTACAGCCAGCAACGCGACAATGACGAAGGCGACAAGCTTGGAGGGTCGAAGCACCGTGGTTCTCCTTGCAGCGGTCACGCGATCTTCCGACGCTCAGGCCCCGAGCGGGAGCAGCTCAGGCAAGACGGGGCTCTGGCTCGGCGCGACAGCGGCCCGAGCTCCGGCTTTGACGCGAACATACTCGAGCGCCGCTTCGAGCTGATTATCACGCCCGGCGGCGAGCATCTGCGAGTCGAGCTGGACCGTCGAGTCCGGCTCCAGGCCGACCCCGTTCACGATTCTCCCCTGGCCGGTTCGAATCACCGCGACCGTTACCGACAGCGCCGAGCCGTCGGACAGTGGATGGATCTCGCCCGCGGCCAGGACGCCTGCCGTCCTGGTACCGATCACCGTGCCCACCCCGTTCTCCTGGATCGCCGAGGCAAGAACCTCGCTCATCGAGGCGCTGCTGCCATCCGTGAGCACGGCGATCGGGATGTCGCGGTTCCAGTAGTCTCCAAAAGCCGTGACCGTTCGCTGCCGGCCGGAGCGGTCGACCTGCTGGAAGAGCGGGCCATTGCGGATGAAGCGGCTCGCGACCTCCACGCCCGCACCGACCGAGCCGCCACTATTGCCGCGGAGGTCGATCACCAGCGCCCGAATACCCGCCTGCTCGAGCCCGTCCATAGCCTGCCGAAAGTCGCCCAACACACCGGGGAGGGGAAAGCTCCGAAGCTTGAGGTAGCCAATCCCGTCGTCGAGGATCCGGGCCGAGAGCCAGGCGATCTTGACCTCGGCTCGAACGAGTCTGAACACGATCGCGTCGGCGGACCCCTCACGTCGCATCGTCAACTCGACCGGCGTGCCGAGCTCACCCCGGAGCCGTCGGCTCAGCTCGGACGTCGTCAAACCTTCGACGGGCGTCCCGTCGACGGCCACGACGCGATCGCCGGGATGGACGCCGCTGGATTCGGCCGGGCTCCCCTCGAACACTTCGGTGACCCTGCGCTCCTGATTGAGGCTCACGCCGATGCCGATGTAGCGGGCGCGAACCTGGGACATAAACGCCTGGACCTGCTCAGGGGGCAGATACGAGGTATGACCCTCTCTCATCGCCTTCGCCATCCCATCGACGATCGCCCGATCGAGCTCCGCCGGCTCCAGCTTCCCATCGGCCGCTTCGGCAAGGCGAGCATACCCACTCGTGAAGAGCCGCAGGTCACTCTCGCGCTGGTCGCCGAAGGGCGGGTGGTCGTCAGGGACGCCGTCGACACCGCTCTCCCTGAGGGCGGCCAGGGCACCGTCCCAACCGCCATTGAGCAGGTCGGCCGAGCTGGGCGGGAACACAAACCGATCCATCAAGAGGTTGAACGCCTGGGCCACAATCGGGCCGGGACTTGCCTGGGCACGCGCGCCTGCCTGCGTCGACGACGGCGCGGAGTCTGCCTGTGCCAGGACGGCGATCGGCTGCAGCGCCACCACCAGGAGCGCCAGCAGGACCCGCGACACGAGAAGCTTCGAAACCAGCGGCAAGGTCGTGCTCCCTCCGAGGGGGACGATACCACACAGCTCTCGGCCCGCCGGAAGATAATCGCCGGAAGAGCGCCTTCGCGGCGGCCGCGGAACGACCTCGCCGCGGCATCCACTACACTCTTTGAGACCGAGGTGGGATCGGCGAAGGACCGGTGAGCTGAGGGGGCCATGCGGCTGCTCGAGTACCAGGCCAAGGAGATCCTCGGGGGCTTCGATTTCGCGGTCCCGCTGGGGGCGGTGCTGCGGGCGCCGCGAGATCTGGAGGGGATCGTCCGCCAGTTTGGGCCACGCGTGGTCGTCAAGGCGCAGATCCGGCAAGGGGGGCGTGGCAAGGCCGGTGGGGTCGTCCTCGCAGACGACCTCGCCGATGCCCGCTCGGCGGTTGGGCGTCTGCTCGGCCGACCATTGCTTGGCGAGACGGTCGGGAGCCTGCTGGTCGAGGAGCGGCTCGACATCGCCGGCGAGCTGTACCTTGGCGTCACCACCGACCGCGAGCGGGGCTGTCCGATGGTCATCGTCGGCTCGGCCGGCGGCGTCGAGGTCGAGCGGATAGCCGCCGAGCGTCCGGAGACTCTGGCGAGGGCCGCCGTCGACGTCGCCTACGGGCTCGGCGACTTCCAGGCTCGCTACCTGGTCCGCGAGGCCGGCCTGCCGGAGGAGGTCGCAGCGGGGGTCGTCCAGGCCATCAAGGACCTGTATCGTCTCTACCGCCGCTGCGACGCCACCTTCGTCGAGATCAACCCGCTCGTCGTCACGGCGGACGGCGAGCTGGTCGCCGCCGATGCCCGCCTCGACGTCGACGACGCCGCCCTCTTCCGCCAGCCCCGCTTCGCCGACCTGCGCGAGCTGACCCCCCTCGAGGCCAAGGTTGAAAAGGGCGGCTTCCATTACGTCGAAATGGAGGGCGACGTCGGAATCATCAGCACTGGCAGCGGGGCCTGCATGGCGGTCATGGACCTGCTCGGAGCCGCTGGCGCGCGCCCGGCCAACTTCATGGAGCTGGGTCAGTCGATGGGCACCGGCGGCGCCGAGGTGGCCGCCGAAGTGCTCCTGGACCGATCGGACATCCGGGCCATCCTCGTCGC
>JACCZL010000659.1 GCA_013695975.1 Chloroflexota bacterium | reverse complement strand
AGGTGCAGGATCGAGGATTCCAGCCGGCAGTTGTCGTCCGGTGGCGGCAGGTCGTGGAACACGAACGAGTCGGTCCCGGGGATCGCCGTCCAGTCGTTCGGCACGTCGAAGCGGAGGACGCGATCGGCGACGAAGATCTTGTAGCCCGGCTCGGTCTTCCACTCGACCTCGCCTTCGAGCTTGTAGCTCTTCTTCTCCCACCGTTCCATTGCGGCGGCCTGCCTCCAGCCTCAGTCGGTGACGGCGGCCGTCGCGAGCTGGAGCGGCTGCCAGTCGTCGTCGGCGGGGTCCCAGTGGGCGAAGCTGAGGTGCGGGCTGCCGGTGATGACCGTCCGACGCAGACGCTGGCTCTCGCGAGCTCGGCGGTCCACCCGGTTCGGGTCCCAGCCCCGCAGCACGAGCGCGGTCAGCTCCTCGCGCACGCTCGCGTGCTCGGGGCTGTTCGCCAGGTCGGCGAGCTCGGCGGGGTCGGCCACGACGTCAAACAGCTCGACTGGCTCCTGGTGGTAGTAGCTCAGCTTGAAACGGCCACGGCGGACCATCCGCGCGGGGCGGTCCGTGCCGTGGGCCGCGTACTCCGAAAAGGCGATCCCGCCGCCGTCCGGCTCGCGCCCCTCGAGCAGGCCGATCAGGGCTCGACCGTCCAGGTCGGCCTCGTCCACGTCGCAGCCGGCCAGGTCGACCACGGTTCGGGTGAGATCGACCAGCGAGGTGATCGCCGTGCGCCGCCCTGGCCCGAAGCGGCGCGGCCACGAGACGATGAAAGGCACCCTCGACGAGCCCTCGTAGAAGCTGCACTTCCACCACAGCCCGTGCTCGCCCATCATCTCGCCGTGATCCGAGACGTAAACCACGACCGTGTTGTCGTCGAGCCCGCTCCGCTCGAGGGCGTCGAGGACCAGCCCGATCCGCTCGTCGGCGAAGGTCACCAGGCCGTAGTAGGCGGCCCGTCCCCGCCGAGTCTGCTCCTCGGTGGCGCCTTCGAGCCCGAAGTACTCCCGCAAGCGCCGGTGCTGCGGATGGAGCTGCTCGAGGTGGCCGGGCGGGATGTCTGGCAGATCGGCGTGATGGGGATAGTAGAGGTCCCAGTACTGCTCGCGGACGATGAGCGGGAAGTGCGGCGTGATCAGGCCGACGCAGAGCGCCCACGGCTGGTCCTTGCGCTCCGGCTCGGCCAGGTAATCGACAGCTCGGGTGGTCACACAGTCGTCGTACTGCTGGTAGAGGTAGTCGCCGGGGCCGGCCTCCTCGAGCCGCTGACGTTGTCCGGCCGTGCCCCAACCCTCGCGGGTGTTCCAGTCGACCAGGGCGCGGTGATACTTGCCGTGGATGTCGCCGACCAGGCGGCGCTGGAAGCCGTGGCGCTGGTCCTCGCCGATAAAGTGCATCTTGCCTGAGATCGCCGTGTCGTAGCCGGCCAGGTTGAGGCGGTGGGCCCAGGTCGGCTCGTTGCTCGAGAGCGCTGCGGCGTTGTCCCAGACGCCGATGCGGTGGACGTACTTGCCAGTCATGAACGAGGCGCGCGACGGCACGCACAGCGGCGAGTTGCAGTAGGTGTTCTCGAAGAGGACACCGCGGTCGGCCAGCCGCTGGATATTGGGCGTCTGGATGAACGGGTGGCCGAACGGCTCGCTGACAAACGGGTTGTGCTCGTCGGTCATGATGATCAGAAAGTTCGGTCGTTCCGCCATCGCTGCCTCCTTCAGATCGCGTCCTGCATCGCTCCTGCGCGGGACCATGCTACTACAACCGCCGTGCGCCCCTACACGCGGACCCGGCCATTTCGCCACCTGGCGCAGGAATCTGAACCGCACCCCAGGGGACCCGGGTCCCCTGGCAAGCCCAGACGGGAACGACGCGAGTGATAGAATCCCGACGACTGCAGGCTGAGCACGTACGGGCTGCAGCATACGAGCAGGGATGCGCTGGAGAAGACGGCATGAGCATCGTGACGCTCGAAGGGATCGTAGAGGGCGGCCAGATCCGACTGCCGACCAATGTTCGACTCCCAGAAAGCACCAAGGTCTACATCGTCGTCCCAGGTCTCGAGGTCGAGCAGGTCGCGCAGCTCTTGAGCCCCCGGCTGGCACGTCCGGAGCAGGCATCGGACTTCACGATGGAGGTCGTCGAGGAAGAACCGGATGCCGGCGTATGACGGGACGCGGTTCGATCCGCC
>JACCZL010000530.1 GCA_013695975.1 Chloroflexota bacterium | reverse complement strand
GCCTTGGCGACCAAGAACGACACGAACGAGGGGACCGGCGCCGGAGTGGCCGAGATTGACGAATTGAAGAGGATCAGGGTGAGCCAGCAACCGATCCCGAGCCAACGCGCCATGAGTGGGCGCTCGTCACTCGACGATGCGTTGGGCGAACCGCTGGGTGTCGCGACGGCGGCGCCAGACCACCATAAGCACCACCGCCGCCAGGGCGCTCAGGGCGTCGATGGCGACGTCAGCAAGACGTGACTCGCGTTTCGGCACGAACGATTGCCGAAGCTCATCCCCGATTCCGAAGGCCGTCGCCGCGACGACGACCCAGATGGCGGCGCGGGTCGGGGCAAGACCAAGCCCACCGCCGGGGGCCGTCGCGGCTCGGAGCAGGAGCGCTCCCAGGACGCTGTACTCGACGATGTGCGCGGTCTTGGCGAGCGTGTAGGTGGTGGTGACGACCTCGCCAGTGGCCGGGTTGGTGCGCGAGGGGAAGTCCGACCGCCCGGAGAGCCCCAGGATCAGGGCCATCCAGAGCAGCACTGGCAGCCAGTACCAGGCGAGTCGAGGGGCAGCCAGTTGCGCCCGTCGGAGGCGGGTCACGAGGCGATGCCGGCCACCCCGGCCGGATGAGACGCGATCACCTGGCGCAGCGCCTCGTCGAGATCGGTGTCGGGCGCGTAGCCGATACAGCGGCGCAGCTTGCTCACGTCGGGCACGCGTCGACGCATGTCCTCGAAACCGGGGCCGTAGGCGTCTTGATAGGGGACGTGGATGATGGCGGAGCAGCTTCCGGTCAGCTCGACGATGCGCCGGGCGAGGTCGTCGATGGTGATCTCTTGATCCCGGCCGATGTTGAAGACCTGGCCCCAGGCGCTGCCACACTCGGCCAGGCTCATGACCGACTTCACGACATCCCTGACGTAGGTAAAGCAGCGGGTCTGCTTGCCGTCGCCGTAGACGGTCAGCGGCTCGTTCGCCAGGGCCTGGCCGACGAGCCGTGGGACGACCATACCGTAGCGACCGGTCTGGCGCGGACCGATGGTGTTGAAGAATCGGAGGACGATCGTCGGCAGTTGGTGCTCCTGCCAGTATGCCAGCGCCAGGGCCTCGTCGGCGGCTTTGGCGGTGGCGTAGAGCCAGCGCGTGACCTGACCTGAGCCGAGGATCCGGTCGTCGTCCTCACGAAGGGGACCGCCGTCGTTCTTCCCGTACACCTCAGAGGTCGAGGCGATCAGGACGGGACGCTTATGACGGTCGGCGGCGGCAAGGACGATGTCGGTCCCGCGCAGGTTCGTCTCGAGCGAGCCGAGGGGATGCTGGAGGACCCATTCGACGCCGACCGCCGCTGCCAGATGGAAGACCAGGTCGGCCTGCTTGATGGCTTCGTCCATGTACGCCTGGTCCAGGATCGACTCGACGGTGACCTGGAGACGGTGGTCTTCCTCGAGATGGGCCAGATTGCGGCGAGCGCCGGTCGAGAGATTGTCGACGACCTGGACCTCGTGGCCGGCTTCAAGCAGGCGCTCCACGAGGTGCGAGCCGATGAAGCCCGCGCCGCCGGTCACGAGGGCTTTCATCGAGCGGCGGCCTCGATCGGCCGAGCCTCGCCCTCGAGCTGGGATCGGAAGAAGGACCCGACATCGCGGAAGCCAATGCCGAGTCGGCGACATTCCGACGCCACCTCGCCATGCCGGTCGGTGACCGTGAGGACGACCTCGTCGATACCCTCGCGCTCGACGACGTCGCCAAGGCTGGCGGCGGGCCCGAGCACCCGCACGCCGTGGATGGCACGCTGCTGCTTGCCTACTTCGTCGTCGAGGAATCCGACCACGCGATAGTCGTGGGATCGGCTGCGGACCATCGCCCGCAGGACCAGCTCGCCGGTATCACTCGCACCAACGATCAGCACCCGTCGCAGGTCGCGCCGACGGAGGCGCACCAGGACGTCGCGGATCAGTCCAAACGAGAGCCGGGCGGCGATCAGGAGGGCCGTCACGACGAGCCAATCGATCAGGAACACGGCGCGCGGGAAACCTCCCTCGGCACGGAAGGCGACCTGGACGGCCGCGGCGGTCAGGATCGACCCGAGGGTGCTGGCAAAGGCGAGTCGGACGATGTCGGGCGTCCCGACGTAGCGCCAGATGCTTCGATAGACGCCGAGCCCGAAGAGCGTCGCGAGCTTGATGCTGACGGCCCAGGGCAGAATGTCGGCGAACTGCTCGACGAAGCGGCGCTCGAGAACCCCTTCGAACCTGATCGCGTAGGCGGCCAGCAGACCGAGGCAGACGAGGGTCAGATCGAGGACCATCTCGGCGACCTGGCGCTTGTACAGCCAGGACCCGCCGACGACGAGCTTACCGACGATGCCGGGCTCGCGACTGAGCCGCTGATAGTCGGCTTCGGTGTAGATCCTTACCTGGCCGAGATAGATCCCGAAAAAGACGACGCCGAGCGCCAGCAGCGAGCCGAGCAGGGTGGTGACGAACCCGCTCGCGTAGTTCGAGGTGATCGCGACCATCCCGAAGAGGCCGCTGACGGCGTACAGCACCAGGACGGAGGATCGCTCGTCCAGACCCAGGGCCACCAGCCGATGCGACAGGTGATCGCGACCGCCCTGCGAGATGGGGCGACGGTTGAGCGCGCGGACGATGGTGACCAGCGTCGTGTCAAGGATCGGCAGGGCCATGATCGCCACCGGTACCAGCAGTGTGAGCGCCAGCTCAGAGGTGGCCTTGGCGGCTCCGAGTACGACGACGCCACTGAGGAGGTAACCGAGCAGCAGGCTCCCCGAATCGCCCATGAAGATGCGGGCCGGATGGGCGTTGAAGACCAGGAAGCCACCGCAGCCTCCGGCGATCACGAGGCAGAGGAGGGCGGTTTGCTGGTCACCCTGGAGGAAGTTGTAGGCGAAGAGCGTCAGTGCGACGATCGCGGCGATGCCGGCCGAGAGGCCGTCCATGTTGTCGAGCAGATTGAAGGCGTTGGTGACGCCGACGACCCAGAAGATCGTCAGCGGGACCATCAGAATCGCGAACGGCTGGAGCTTGCCAATGGGTAGGCCAGCGACGAGGATGCAGGCCGCGACGATCTGGCCGAGCAGCTTCGAGTAGGGTGGGAGGGTGCGGACGTCATCGAGCAAGCCGAGCGCGAAGATGAGGGTCGCGCCGAGGAGGAGCCCGCCGAATCGGTCGGCGGGATCCTCGTGGACCGGCTGAGGGACGAGGAGGAAGGCGGGCACCACCGCCAGGAAAATGGCGACGCCGCCCAGGAGCGGCGTAGGCGAGCGGTGCCAGCGATCACCGCGCGGGTAGGAAACCAGGCCGACCAGGCCGGCCAGACGCCCGGCCAGAGGCGTCAGGAGCATTGCGAGACCGAGCGCGAGGAGGCCAGAGAGGACGTGGGACAGAAAAATGGGATGCTCGTTCACGCTGCCACCAGACGCTTCTCGCGGGCCAGCTCGAGATAGAGCCGCTCGACGTCGGCCACCAGCCGACCAGCGGCGTAACGCGGGTAGACGTGGGCCCGCCCGGCCAGTCCCATCGCCGTCGCCCGCTCGGGCTCGCGCAGGAGGCGGAGGATGCCTTCGGCGAGGGCGGCGGGGTCCCGAGGTGGAACGAGCAGTCCATTCTCGCCGTCGCAAACGACCTCGGGCACCCCGCCGACCGCCGTCGCCACGACCGGACGGGCCGCGGCCATCGCCTCGATCAGGGCGACTGGCGAGCCCTCGTTGTTCGACGAAAGGGCGACGACATCGAGATCGGCGTAGACGCGCTGCATGTCTCCTCGCCAGCCGAGAAAGCGGACGGCGTCGGCGAGCCCGCGGTCGGCTGCCAGTTGCTCGAGCTCGGCCCGACGCTCGCCGTCTCCTATGACGAGAAAGCGCGTCGTCGGTGCCAGGGTGTGGACGCGGCTCGCCGCTTCGAGGAAGACGTCGTGGGCCTTGATCGGGACCAGGCGGGCGACGATGCCGACGAGCCGAACCCGGTTATCCACTCCGAGCTCGGCCCGCAGCGTGCCGCGTTCTCGCTCGGCCTTGAGCATCGGCTCCAGCTCGAGGCCCAGTGGGATCGGGACGATCTTGCTGGCTGGGGCGATGCCGTAGGCGACGATCTCACGGCGCTGATCCTCGCCTACGGCGACGATTCGGTCGGTCAGTCGGGCGAGGGCGCGCTCGATCTGGAGGAGGAGCGCCGTCCTGGCGCGGCCGAAGTAGCTGTGGAAGGTGTGGCCATGGAAGGTGTGGACGACGATTGGCACACCGGCGAGGCGCGCGGCGAGGCGTCCGGCCGTGCCGGCCTTGGCCATGTGGGTGTGGACGATGTGCGGCCGCGCCCGGCAGATCAGGCGATACATTCGGAGGGTTGCCCGCAGATCGTTGGTCGGGCTGACCTCGCGCCCGAGCTCTTCGAGGACGAGCGGCCGCACTCCCCGGGTCACGGCAAGCTCACGCATGCTGCCTTCGCGCGGACCCTCCCGGCCGGTGACGAGGACAGACGCGAAGCGGTCGTTTTGCAGGCCGCGGGTGAGGATGATTGCGTGAATCGCCGGACCACCGATGTTCAGGCGCGTGATGGCGCGGAGAACCCTGAGCTTCTCGGGCATCGTCCCTCGACGAGTGGGGGGTACGCCGGCGTCACCCCGCGCGCCCAAGTATAGCCACGCCCCCGGATGTGGACAACCCCCGGAGGGAGGTCTGGAGGCTGGTCGAGTCTAGCCAGGGGTGCGAGGGCGCTCGAGGTCGGAGCGTGCGAAGAGCGACTGGACCATGCCGGCGCGGATCGCCATCGTCCAGTTCAGCGTGGCCCGGATCTCGCCTTCCGAGCAGCCGGCCTTCCTCGCACCCGCGAGGCGACGCTCCGTTCAGGGTTGACAGTTACCGGTGAGGACTACGGCCAGGCCGATGAGGGCCTTGGTCCGGCTGTCGAGCGCGTCGGAGTCCCGAGACCCGGCGTAGAATCGCTCGAACTGCTCGGCGAGCTCCTCGTGGTCAGTCATCCCGTCCTCCTGCGCTCCAGGGGCGTTTGTGCCCCCCAAGATGATACCCGAGCGACGCGACAGCCGCCGATGAGGGAGTGCTTTGAAGGAGAGCGGGCCCGCCACCGGCGCGGCTCCGGTGGCGGGCCCTCACAGAAGGGGATGGCTGTAGTATGGGGCCTCGCATCGCGGTGGCCTACGTGCATGGTCACTAAACTTTCGCGGCCGGTGATTGTGCAGCATGCACGAGGCACTCGTGAACCAGTGGCGCGGCGCAATCGACGCGGTTCCCCAGGAATGGGGTCGCCTAATCTGGCTCGATCGTCACCCGCAGGCCGCGGGCGGCGAGCTGCTCCTGGTAGTGCTCGGCGCGCTCCTTTGGCGCCCGCGCGACCACCGATGCGCCGGTGGTGTGGATCTCCCAGGCGTGCTGGTGGGCCTTCTGGCGGGTCATGCCGGCGATGACGCGGCAGAGCGCGATCTCGACATCGTCGAAGGTGTGACACTGGCAGTCGAGGACAATGGACTGACCAACTATGCACGCATTCAGGCAGCCTGAGACGCCGCGGCGGCACCTCGCAGCACCTCCCCCAGCGGGGTCCAGGTGATCTGAGCAGCGTACGCGCGCCAGCCGGTCCGCACCAGGGCCACGCGCTCGATCAGGACCGCCAGCACGTCGCGTTGGGCGAGCACGTCGGCTCCACGCAGGACGCACCCCCAATCGCCCGCCGCCCGCCGCACGTCGGCCAGCGGCGGCAGGGTCCGCGCCGGCTTCTGCTCCCCGAGTCGCCCCAGCTCTGCTTCAGCGGCGTCCAGGTCGCCCTTCGCCTTGTCCCGCGCCAGCGCATACCCGGCCT
>JACCZL010000625.1 GCA_013695975.1 Chloroflexota bacterium | reverse complement strand
CCATCCTGGGAGTGCGACCCTCCTGGCCGCTTTCGTCGGGGCTTTCCCGAACACGCCCCCTGGTTCAGCACAAGGTGATCATCGAGTGCCCAAGATGATCAAGGTGATCATCGATGTGCGCATGAGCATGTTCGCGATCGAGCGATGTATGGCGGGGCCAGGATGAGCCTCGGAACGTTCATCTCACGTCGGCCATCCGCTCGATCAGGTCGGGGATGTTCGCCCGGCTCGCCCGCTCATCCGCCTGGTTCGTCTAGAAGGTCACCGCGGTGGTCGTGCCCGTCGCCCGATCGACCCACCAGTGGCCGTGGTCGAACCCCGGCTGCGCCGCGATCGACGGGGCGTTGCGTTCCCTAACAGGGTGTCTCAGAACCCTGAGCGCGCGTTGGCATAATGCGCGTTGCTATGACTCAGCCTCTGGTTCCCGATGATCTCTGGGAGGCGATCGAGCCGCTCCTGCCAAGGGCACGGGCGAAGCCGAAGGGCGGCCGCCCCCGCGTCCCCGACCGTGCCGCCCTCGGCGGCATCATCTTCGTCCTGCGGACCGGTACTCCGTGGCGGCTCCTTCCAAGAGAGTTGGGCTTCGGCAGTGGAGTCACCTGCTGGCGACGGGTCCGCGACTGGCAGGCGGCCAACGTCTGGAAGCGGCTGCTCGCCGTGCTGCTAAACTGGCTCGGCGACGAGGGCGCGATTGACTGGTCGCGGGCCAGCGTGGACAGCCTGAGCGTGCGGGCGAAAAGGGGGGAGGCGCGACCGGGCGCAACCCGGTGGACCGGGGCAAGCTCGGGAGCAAGTACCACCTGGTCGTCGACCGCAGCGGCATCCCGCTCGCCGTGCGCTTGTCCGCCGCCAACGTCCACGACTCGAAGGTGTTGGAGCCGCTGGTCGACGCGATCCCGCCGATCGTCGGCCCGCGCGGCCGACCGGGTCGGCCGCGGTTCCGCCCGGCTAAGCTACACGCGGACAAGGCGTACGACTCGGCGGAGAAGCGCCGCGCGCTCCGCGCTCGGGGCATCACCCCCCGCATAGCGCGCCGAGGCGCGGAGTCGAGCGCGCGCCTGGGGCAATACCGGTGGGTGGTGGAGCGGACCTTCTCCCGGCTGCCCAGGCGGCTTGAAGCACGGCCCCGAATCCGGCCGGGGGCGAGGGCGGTCCCATCCCGGTTCTCCGACTTGACCGACCAAGGCAAGCGGGCGATAGTAACGCCGACTGGTCGCGAGGAGTGCAGAGGAATGACCGCACAGCTCCCGGATCCCTCGGTCGGCGCCCCGACCGACCCGCGGCAGCGCGTCGCCGATCTCGAACAAGAGAATGCGCGACTGCGGCGTGACCGGGCCGAGGGCACGGCTCGGGAATCTGCCATGAGCGAGATCCTGCGGGTGATCGCCTCCTCGCCGAGCGACCTGCAGTCGGTACTTGACACGGTGGCCGAGCAGGCCGCGCGCCTTTGCGATCCGCACGACGTCGTGATCCTCCGTGTTGATGGCGACGTCATCCGGCCCGTCGCGGCGTATGGCGGGGAACTACGGGTGACGACACCCTTGGACCGCCGGGCAGTGGCGGGCCGGGCCATCCTCGACCGGGAGACGATCCACATCCACGACATGGCGGCCGAGCCGGACGACGACTTCCCGATCTCCAAAGCCATCGCGCAGGAATTCGGCCATCGGACCATCCTGGCGACGCCCCTGCTGCGCGAGGACGTCGGACTCGGGGCGATCCTGGTTCGGCACGTCGAGGTCCGTCCCTTCACGGACGAGCAGATCAAGCTCCTGAAGACATTCGCCGACCAGGCGGTCATCGCGATCGAGAACGCCCGCCTGTTCGAGGAGCTGGAGCGGCGCACCCGCGAGCTGACCGAGGCGCTAGAGCAGCAGACGGCCACCACCGAGGTGCTGCGGGCGATCGCCTCGGCGCCCACGAGCCTGGGCGCGGTTCTGGGAACGCTCGTGGCGAGCGCCGCACGCCTGACGCATGCCGATGAGGCCAACATCCTTCGGATTGAGGGTTCGACGCTCCCGGTGGTCGCCTCCACCAGCGGCCATCCGGCGATCAGCGCCAATGCCGTCATGCCGCTGGACGAACGGTCGGTGAGCGGCCGCGCCATCCGAGAGCGACGGGCGATCGTCGCGGATGAGCCACGCGAGGAGCACGAAGCGAAATACCCGGCGAGCGTGATGCACAAGGCCGGCTTCCAAGCTGAGGTGGTGGCCCCGCTGTTGCACCGGGACGCGGTCCTCGGCACGCTCATCGTGTTCCGTCGCGGGCGGCTGCCGTTCGACGAGCGGGACGTCGCCTTGGTGACGACGTTCGCCGACCAGGCGGTTATCGCCATCGAGAACGCCCGCCTCTTCGGCGAACTGGAGCAGCGCACGGTCGAGCTAGGTCAGGCGCTCGAGCAGCAGACGGCGCTGAGTGAGATCCTGCGCGTTATCGCCACGTCGCCGACTGATCTTTCGTCGGTCCTCAGCACCATCGCCGAGCGCGCGGCGAGCGTGCTCGGGGCCGCCGACGCGATTATCGACCTGCGAGATGGCGACAGCTATATGATCGCCGGCGGCTGGGGTCCGCTCTACAAGGCGGTCGGCGAGCGCTGGCCAATCACGAACGGATCGATCGCCGGACGAGTGCTCCTGACGGCCGACACCGTCCACATCGAGGACATCGCGGCCGTCGCCGAGCGCGAGTTCCCGGACCGCGCCGCCGAGTACCTGCAGGCCGGTGGGGGCACGCGTCTCGCCGTGCCCCTGCTACGCGAAGGCATGGCCATCGGCGTGATCGTCGTCCGACGCAGCACGGTCCGGCTCTTCAGCGACGAGGAGATTGCGCGCCTGCGGGCCTTT
>JACCZL010000527.1 GCA_013695975.1 Chloroflexota bacterium | reverse complement strand
GGGCCGGGTCACTGATCGCGCAGCCTGGTATCGAGCGCGTCGCGGAGGCCGTCGCCGACCAGGCTGAAGCCGAGGACGGTGAGGGTGATCGCGAGCCCGGGGAACAGCGTGACCCACGGGGCGGTCTGGAGCACCGAGCTGCCATCGTTGATCATTGAGCCCCAGGTCGGCGCCGGCGGCGGCGGGCCGAGCCCGAGGAAGCTCAACGTCGCCTCGGCGAGGATCGCGGTCGAGACGTAGAGGGTCGCCATGACCAGCACCGACGACAGGGCGTTCGGCAGGATGTGCCGAAAGAGGAGCCGCCCAGTGGTTGCGCCGCTCGCCCGCGACGCCGTCACGAAATCGCGCCCGGAGATCGTCAGGACCTCGGCCTGCATCATCCGGGTGAAGCGCGGCATCGTCGAGATGCCGACCGCGATCATCACGTTCAGCAGGCCAGCCCCGAGCGTCGCCATAACCGCCAGCGCCAGGAGCAGCGTCGGGAAGGCCAGCATCGCGTCGGTGAACCCCATGATGAGCGCCCCAACCCGTCCTCGGAAGTAGCCGGCCAGCAGGCCCTGGAGCGAGCCCAGGATGCTCCCGATGGCGACCGAGACCACCCCAACGGCCAGCGCCAGCGGCGCGCCCTGGAGGACCCGAAACAGGATCTCACGGCCGAATCCATCGGTCCCGAGCACGTGGGCCGCGTCCGGAGGTCGGAGCCGCTGGCCGAGATTGCTCCTATTCGTCGTCGGGGGCGTGCCGAAGAGGCCGACCAGCGTGGCGAGCAGGAAGAGCAGCACGAGCGCCAGGCCGATCATGGCCGACATTCGCCGACGAAAGCTGCTCGCGGTGTCGCGCCAGAACGTCCGCGACGTGGTCGGAGCGCGGAGCAGGTCGCCGCCCGGCGCGGCGGGACCCGTAGTGTCGATGCTCGCGGCCATGTGCCTCCCGGGTGGAGCCAGGGTGCCGCCGCGCTCAGGCGCGTCGGACGCGTGGATCGGCGAGGCCATACAACGTGTCGGTCACGAAGTTGACGGTGATCACGCCGAGGAGGAAAACGCTGATCAGCGCTTGCGATAGCGGATAGTCCCGCAGGAGGATCGCGTCCACGAGCAGCTTGCCGAGGCCGGGCCGTCCGAACACAATCTCGGCCACGGCGGCCCCGCCCAGCAACTGCCCGAAGAAGAGGCCAACGACGGCCAGAATCGGCACCAGGGCATTGCGGAACGCGTGGACCCGCACCACGATCCGCTCGGGGAGCCCCTTGGCCCGGGCCGTCCGCATGTACTCCTCGCTCAGCACGGCCAGCAGTGCCGAGCGGGTAGTGCGCGCCACCAGCGCCGCCGACTGAAAGCCGAGCGCCAGGGCCGGCAAGACTAGATGGTGGAGCCCGGTCAGCAGGCCACGCCCCTCGCCGGCGCCCTGGACCGGGAACAGGCCGAGCCAGTAGCTGAAGACGTAGATCAGCAGCAAGGCCAGCAAGAAGCCCGGCGTCGCGACGCCGAGCAAGCAGATCACCATCGCGGCGAAGTCGGCGAGCGAATTTCGCCGGAGCGCCGCCAGCGCGCCGAGCGGAATCCCGACCACGCAGGTTACCAGCATCGAGGTCAGCGCCAGCGTCGCCGTGTACGGCCAGGCGCCGGCGATGATTGCGCTGACATCCTGCTTCTTGGCCAGCGACAACCCCAGGTCGCCGGTCAGGGTGTTCCGCCAGAACACCAGGTACTGGATCGGCAGGGGTTGATCCAGACCGAACTGCTGGCGCGTCCTCGCCACCAGCTCCGGGGTCGCGTAGTCACCCAGCATGACCTGGGCCGGGTCGCCCGGCGTCAGTCGCAGGCTCAGGAACACGAGGGTCAGGGCGCCGAACACGGTCAGGAACGCCTGCGCGAGACGCCGAAGCAGGTGGCTCATGTCGGGCGTGGGGCCATCTACTCGGCCGGCACGTCGACGTCCCACCAGGGGTGGCGCTCCTGCCAACCGGCCCCCTTCAGCCCCGTCACCCGCTTGTTGACCAGGATGCCCTCGGAGACGGCGACGATGAACGCGGCCGGCGAGTCCTGAGAGATCTTGTCCTGGAGGTCGCGATACGCCGTCACCCGCTTGCCCGGGTCCGGCTCGCTTCGGGTCTGGGTGATCAAGTCGTCCGCGCCCTTGTAGCCCGAGAAGTTCGATGGGGAACTGGAGTGCCAGTACGGCGTCGTCATCTGGTCGGGGTCAATCCGGGTAATGTAGGTACCCCAGACGTCGAAGTCCCTCGGCCCGGTCTTCTGAGCGACGATCGCGTTCTCGGCCAGCTCGGCCTTGACCTTGACGCCGACGTCGGTCCAGTACGAGCTGACCGCCTCGGTGATGCGCCGACAGATCAGCAGCGCCGAGTAGCTCAGGAGGGTCGGCGACCAGTCCGCGGGGACGTTCGCCTCCTTCAGGAGCTCACGGGCTCGGTCGGGGTTGTACTCGAACCTGGTGACGTTTTCGCTGTAGCCAAACATGAACGGCGGGAGATAGCTGTGGATCGGCTGGGCCAGCCCGCCGAAGAGGTCCTTGGCGATGGACTCGCCATCGATGGCGTAGCGCAGGGCATGGCGAACGCGAATGTCGTCGAACGGTTTGCGGGCCTGGTTGAACCAGAAGACGAACGGCGCCTGACCCTGATTCGACTTTAGAAAGACGGTGTTCGGATCGGGGTTCGTCGCCGCCTGGGCCATCAGGTCAGGGTCGGAGAGGTAGTAGGCGTCGAGCTCGCCCTTGGCGACGGCGAGCATCGCCGCGCGGTCGTCGACCTTGAATCGGTACAGCACCTCGTCGATCTTCGGCTGTGGCCCCCAGTAGTCTGGGTTCTTCTTCAGGCTCAGGCTGGTGCCGGCCTGGTAATTGTCCCAGATGAACGGCCCGCTGCCGATCGGGCCGGTCTTCCAGCGGTCGCCGAGCTCCTGGTGCGCCTTCGGCGAGATGATGAAGCCCGGTCGGAATCCAAGCGAGGCCGAGAGGAAGGCCGGATACTGACGGTCGAAGGTGACCTTGATCGTATACGGATCGAGGATGATGATCGTGGCGCCGGAGAAGTCGGTCCGAAACGGCGAGGCCGTCTTCGGATCGATGATCCGGTCCCAGTTGTACTTGACGTCCTCGGCCGTCAGCTCGCCGTACCCCTTATGGAACTTGACGCCCTTGCGCAGGTGGAACACCCAGGTGCGGGCGTCGTCCAGCACCTCCCACGATTCGGCCAGCTCCGGGGTGAGCGCGTTCCCCAGCGGTGGATCGTAGGTGTACCGGCCCATGAAGTTGTAGATCGTCTCCGCGATCTGGAAGTCGACCTGCTGGTTCATCGTGGCCGGGTCCATCGCCGTGACGTCGCCGAGGACGGCGAGCTTGTACACCTTCTTGGCGCCCGGCTTCGCGGCGACCGCCTGGACCGTGGGCGCTGGGGCGGCGGCGGCAGGGATCGCGGTCGGCTGGGCAGCCGGCTTGGCCGGGACCGTCGTCGGCGGTACCTGGGTCGGCGGCAGGGCGGTCGTCGGCTTGGGTGCGTCTGGCGCCTTCGCGACTGGCGGGGCCGGCGCGCTCTGGCACGCCGCCAGGAGTGTCGCGCCGGCGCTTGTCAGACCCAGGCCCAGGAAGCGACGTCGGCTCATCTGACCTGGGAGCGCGCTCCCGGACGATCCCATCGACGGGTCGTTAGTCGGCATGGCAGCCTCCCTGAAGATGTGAAACGGCGGCATGCATCGGGATCGCACGCTGCGGCGGGCGCCCCGTCATCGGCGACGGGCACGAGGACGATCAAAACAGTATTGTGCCCGGCGGCGAGATGGATGTCCAGACCGACCCCAACCCGCCCGCATGCCTCACTCTTTCAGGCCGGTCAGGGCGATGCCCTGGACGATCTGGCGTTGGAAGATGAAGAACACGACGATGAGCGGGATCGCGCTGAAGGCCGCGGCTGCCATCACGATGCCGTATTCGACGCGGTACGCGAACAGCAGCCGGGCGAGCGCGACCGGCAGCGTCATCATGTCGTTGCGGCTGATCACGATCAAGGGCCAGGTAAACTCGTTCCAGCTTCGCAGGAAGGTGAAGATCGCGAGCGACGCCATCGCCGGCTGCACGAGCGGCAGGGCGATGCGGTAAAAGATGGTGAAGACGCCGGCCCCGTCGATCCGCGCGGCGTCCTCGAGCTCCTTCGGCACGCTTAGGAAGAACTGGCGCAGCAGGAACACACCAAAGGCACGGCTCAGGCCCGGCAGCACGAGCGCCTGGTAGCTCGAGAGCCAACCGATCTGCTGAAACATCGCGTAGAGCGGGACGAGCGTGATCTGGGTCGGCACCATGATGCTAGCCACGACTGCCGCGAAGACGATCGAGCGGCCCCGGAACGCGAGCCGAGCCAGCGCGTAGGCCGCCATCGCGTCGATCGCGAGGGTCAGGACCGTCTCGAGGATCGCGACGATCAGGCTGTTGACGAACGCCACCGCGACGTTGGCGGTGCGGCCGGTCGTCAGCGACGCCGCGACGTTGGCGAGGGTCCACTGCTCGGGGAGCCAGCGGATCGGCAGGCGGATGATCTCTGGCTCCGGCTTGAGCGCGGTCAGGATGATCCAGACGATTGGCAGCAGCCAGACAATCGCCAGGAGGGTCAGGCCGCCGGTCAGCAGCAGCGCGCCGGTCGGCCAGCCCGCGAAACCTGCCCGTGGGCGGGCAGCGGTCGTCGCGGCGGGGGTCGAGACGCCGAGGGGCGCGTCGGTTTGCATCTCAGTACTCGGTGTGGCCGCGCAAGACGCGGAACTGGACCACGCTGAAGATCAGGATCACCACAAACAGGACCCAGGCGGCCGCCGAGCCGTCGCCCAGCCGCTGGTTTACGAACGCCGCCTCGTAGACGTACTGGATCACCGTCCGAGTGGTGTCGCCGGGGCCGCCGGTCGTGATCACGAAGACCTGCCCGAAGACCTGGAACGAGGCGATGACCTGGATCACGACGACCAGCAGCATCGTCGGGCGGAGCAGCGGCAGGGTGACGTACCAGAACTCGTGCCACCAGGTGGCGCCGTCGATCTTGGCGGCCTCGTAGACGGACTGGGGGATCGCGCCGAGGCCGGCCAGGAAGAGGACCAGGTTGTAGCCGGCCGTCCACCAGACGGTCGCCAGGACGACGGCGAACATCGCCCAGCCACCACTCTGGAACCAACCGGGCGGCGTCACGCCGAGGCTCTGGAGGTAGACGTTGACCAGCCCGAACTGCGGCTGAAGCAGCCACCACCAGGTGATGCCGACGACCGACACCGAGAGGGTGAACGGGACGAAGAACGCGCCGCGCAGGAACGCCCGGAGCGGCAGGGCCCGGTTCAGGGCGACCGCCAGCGCCAGCGGAATGACGATCAGCAGCGGCGTGCTCTCGAGAACGAAGACGAGCGTGTTGATGACCGTCGTGTGGAAGAGCGAGTCGGTCAGGACGTATTGGTAGTTCTCGAGGCCGACCCACGGCATCGCCGCACGCCCGAGCCGGGCATCGGTGAAGCTCAGGTAGAGCCCCTGGAGGGAGGGATAAACCAGGAACGCGAGGAACATCAGCAGGTACGGCGCCAGCAGCAGCCAGGCCGCGCGCTCTTCGCGCCGCCGCTCGGCGTGCAGGCTCTGGGCGGCCATCGGCAGACCCC
>JACCZL010000623.1 GCA_013695975.1 Chloroflexota bacterium | reverse complement strand
CGGCATGGTAGCAGACCCGCCGCCCGCCGCCGACGATCAGGGGCTTCGGCTTCGTCGTCTGTCCTCAACCGCTACGGGTTGATCCGGCGCGGGGCGTGTCCCACCTCGGTCGCCGGCCTGGTGCCAGTCTAGGACGGCTACCTGAATCGGAGTGGCGATCGAGCTGCGTTCGACGAGTTGGTTGATCGAGACGGCACACCGCGAACCGGCCAGCGGTCCCGCTACAGGTCGCGGCGGGCGAAGGCGATGATCGCGGCCAGGAGGGTGAGGAGGGGGTAGGCGAGGGCCCAGGCGATCATCTGGGGGGTGGGCGGGGCGTTCGCGGCGAAGGGCATCCCGATGCCGGCGGCGCCGCTCGCGGCCATGGCGAGCGGTGACTGGATGTAGTAGGAGGCCCCGCGCCAGACCGCGTCGCTCGGGATCAGCAGGCTGACCGTGATCGCCAGGTTGACCATCGCCTCGTTGGCGACCGCGCTGCCGATGAACTCGACCATACCGGCAAGCCAGGCCAGCCCGAACAGGGAGAAGACCACCACGCCGTTGGTGAGCGTCGGCAACATCGTGCTGCCGCGGAGGCTGACGCTCACCAGCAGGACCGACCTCAGCGCCATCAGCAGGACCGCGCTGGCCGGTCCACGATCACCCGTCGTGGCGGCGATCTCGAGGCGGCCCACCCGCTCGAGTCGCTCGCGGGCACGCCGGAGGTCGCGGACGCGGTTCGCACCGAGATTCAGGCAGACCCGACGTGGCCAGGCCGCCACCTCCTCGTCGGGTCGATCGAGGACCGGGCTGTGGGCCAGCTTCAGGAAGGCTTCCTGCAGCACGTCCTCCGTCCCGGTGCGCTCGCCGAGCAGTCTGTAGGCCAGGCCAAGCAACCTGGGATAGAGACGCCCGAAGAGGTCGTCGAAGCGATCGGTTGTTCCGACCGCGGGTTGCCCAGACCAGACCACGTCTAGCACCGCCTGCCCCCGGGGAGATGATCGGCGCCGCACCACCCAGCATCCAGAACACCGCTGCCGCGCGTTTTCTGACAGCTTAGTGGATCGGGCCCCGCGGCATCGGTGCCGCGGGGCCCGATCGGTGTCCGGCGCGAGCGCCTCAGCGTGAGGAAGGCGCCACCGACTCACCCGGACCCGAGCCCCCAACCTCGATCTCGATCTCGATCGCCTCGTAGTGCTCGGCCGGCCCGCCGCTATCGCCCTGGGGTCCCCTATCCGGGAGGGGCCCTTCGGTGATGACCGTCCCCTTCGGCGGGATGTCCACGAAGACGGCGTCCGGGACCGAGACGTCGTACTCGACGGCGGACACTTCGTAGCTGTGGACCAGCTTCCCATCCTTCGCGTAGTCCTCCATCTTGAGGGGCAGGAACGTCTCCTTGTCGATCCAGGCGGTGTGTCGGCCGCCGAGGCCCGGGAGATCGCCGTCCTTGTCGTCGAGCTTGTCCGCACCCGTAAGCACCGTGCAGGCGCTCATGTCGGCCTCGACGATGTAGACGGCCCGCCCCGCAACGCTGCCTTCCCCCTTCCGCTTCGGCTCGGGGCAACGCATGCTGGCCACCATCTCCTTTTTTTCCGGTGGGGCTGATGGCTTGATGGCCCCGTCGGGGCCTGGCGCCTTGGAGACCCAGACGACGTCCGCATCGACCTTCGCCGCGCCCCGCCCGGGCTCACCCTCGACGCGGCGAGCCGGGGCCGGCATGACCAGAAACCCGACCATCCCGTACTGCTCCGCGCCCGGCGTGCTGTAGAAGCGGTGGCGCGTGCCGTCATCGACCACGCCGTTGACGACGGCGCTCCCGTCGGGGGCCTGGAAGCGCGTCTCCATCCGCATGCGGTCGGGGGCAGCGAACCACTGCTCGACGGTCCGCGCCGACGAGTCGCCGCCCGGCCTGAGCTTGCCCGTACTCTTTGCCGTCAGATGGAAGCTCTTGACCTCCGCGAGGAACGGGTTCTCGGCCAGGCTCTGGGCCTTCTCGAGGATCTCGGCCGCGCTCACCTCCGGCGGCCGGCCCATCGGCAGCGACATGCTCGCGGCGGCCAGGATCCCGACCGCCGCGGCTGCCATCCCGAGTAGGGCCTTGCGTCGCGTGCCGAGCGTGGCGCGACCGTTGCGCCGCCCGCTCATGGCGAACGGCCGGCGCCACCAGGGGCGCCTCGCCCCGGGCAGCTCGGCCACCAGGCGGGCTTCGAGCTCGGCCTGGTAGGCCGGTCGGGCCTCTCGAAGCCGACCGAGCCGCTCGGACAGGAGCGCTTCGGACACGGCGACGGCGTACGCCGCAGCGTCCCGCTCGGTCGGCGTCCCCTCAGCGGCCCGGCCCACCGGCGCGGTCGGCGCCAGCGTCTCGTCGCGGGGATCGTGATAACTGTTCATCGGACATCCTCCTCTGCAGCGAACCGACGTCGCAGCTTGACGATCGCTCGATGCACGATCTGGGCAACATTGGCTTCCGAGAGGCCGACCACCTGGCCGATCTCGCGATTGGCGAGCCCGGCCGCGAACTTGAGCCCGATCAGCTCGCGCTCGCGGTCATTCAGCTCGACGAGATACGAGACCAGCCGCCGCCACTCGTCCCGACGGAGCGCCTCGCCCTCCGGCGAGTCGATCCAGAGATGCTCGAGGCGCTCGGCCATCTCGAGATCGTCGGCCGGCCGCCGCCGGCGGCGGTGATCGGCGATCGCGTTACGCGCGATCGTGAACAGCCAGGCTCGGACCCGCTCCGGCTCGCGCACAGTCGCCAGGCGGACCAGGGCCCGCTCGAACACCAACGCGGTCAAGTCTTCGGCGACCTGGACGTCGCCGACCCGAAAGCGGACGTAGCCGTACAGCGGCGGGAAGAGCTCGCGATAGAGCCGGACGAACCGCTCGGTCGCGTCCTCCTCGATCTCGGCCCGAGCCACCGCGCCGGCGGTCGCGGGCCGGATCGCCCCTGACAATCCTACTCCCGGGCCCTCGGCGGACGTCGGGGCGGTCAAAACCCGTTTCATCGAGCCCATCCCGGTCATCGTGACGCCCCGAAAGTCGCGGGCGTTCCAGAGTCCATCGGTGTGCCTCCACGGTGCAGATCGGAACCGGTTCCGCTACCGTAGACGCATTCCGACCGGAACGATGACACCGGGCCCATGTGGCAGCGGGAGAGCTAGCCCTCGGGGAAGAAACTCGTGCCACTCGCCCTCCATCCGGGCGGGTGAGCGTCAGCCGCGGGCTTCGGAGTGAGCGGTCGCCTAGGCGCAGCGGCGCTGGAAGCAGTCGACGACGATCTGCTCGACCTCGGCTGGGTCGTCGGTGCAGACCAGCAGGTCGAGGTCGGTGGCGTTGATCTTGGCCTCCGCCAGCATCGTCGCCTTGACCCAGTCCAGCAGGCCCTGCCAGTAGGTCCGCCCGACCAGGAAGACCGGGAAGTGCTTGATCTTCTTGGTCTGGATCAGGGTCAGCGCCTCGAACAGCTCGTCGAGGGTCCCGAAGCCGCCCGGGAAGATCACGAACGCCTCGGCGTACTTGACGAACATCGTCTTGCGGACGAAAAAGTAGCGGAAGTTGACGGCCTCGTCGACGAAGGCGTTGGTGCCCTGCTCGTGGGGCAGCTCGATGTTGCAGCCGATCGAGCGGCCCCGCCCGTCGCGCGCCCCGCGGTTGGCCGCTTCCATGATGCCCGGCCC
>JACCZL010000619.1 GCA_013695975.1 Chloroflexota bacterium | reverse complement strand
ACATCCTGGTCAACGCCGTCGCGCCCGGCTTCTTCCCCTCCAGGATGACTCGCTGGATCCTGGAAAACCGAGGCGATGCTGTCCGCCGCGGCAACCCCCTCGGGCGGACCGGCCGTGAGGGCGAGCTCAAGGGCGTCGTCGTCTTCCTCGCTTCCGCGGCGGCCGGCTACATCACCGGCCAGGTCCTCCCCGTCGACGGCGGCGCCACTGCCTGGTAGGCTCGGCCTACATCGCGCCGCATGTGCCCCGCCCGATGTGGTCAGGGGGTCGGGTATCATGGCGGCGGGGGCATCCCCCGCGATCGGATCGCCGACGAGCAGGACACCGGAGGGAGGCGTGTCATGACGTTCCGAAGTCCCTATCCCGAGGTCACAATCCCCGAGCTGGCGCTCACGCCATACGTCCTGCGCCGAGCCGGGGAGCTGGCCGACAAGCCGGCCCTAGTCGACGGACCGAGCGGCCGCACCCTCACCTACGGCCAGATCGCCGCGGCGATCTCGCGGGCAGCGGCGGGCCTCGCCGAGCGTGGCTTCCGCCACGGCGACGTCGTCGCCATCTACAGCCCGAACCTGCCGGAGTACGCCCTCGCCTTCCACGCCGCGGCGTCGCTCGGCGGCATCGTGACCACCGTCAACCCACTCTACACCGCCGACGAGCTGGCGGCCCAGTTGCAGGACGCGGGCGCGACCTACCTGGTCACCATTCCCCAGTTCATGGACAAGGCGCTCGACGCGGCGCAACGGTCGAACATCCGTGAGGTATTCGTGCTCGGCGAGGCGGCGGGTGCAACGCCGTTCGCATCGCTCCTGGCCGGCGGCGGCCAGCCGCCAGAGGTCCAGATCAACCCGCGCGAAGACCTCGTAGCCCTGCCCTACTCGAGTGGGACGACCGGCCTGCCGAAAGGGGTCATGCTCACCCACCGCAACCTCGTCGCCAACATCGTCCAGTTCGATTACCTCGAGCGGGTCGACGAGGGTGACACGCTGATCGCGATCCTTCCTTTCTTCCACATCTACGGCCTGGTGGTGATCCTCAACATGGGCCTCTCCGCCGGCGCCACCATCGTGACGATGCCGCGCTTTGAGCTCGAGCCGTTCCTCCAGCTTGTCCAGGACCACCGCGTGACCCGTGGCTACCTGGTCCCGCCGATCGTGCTGGCGCTGGCCAAGCATCCGGTCGTCGACAACTACGACCTGTCGGCCCTGCGGATGATCGTCTCCGGCGCGGCCCCGCTCGGCGCCAACGTCGCCGAGGCCTGCGCGGAGCGGCTGGGCTGCCGCGTCAAGCAAGGCTACGGCCTGACCGAGACGAGCCCGGTGACCCACAGCGCGCCGGCGGACCGGATCAAGCCCGGCTCGATCGGCGCCTGCATCCCGAACACCGAATGTGGGGTCGTCGATCTCGAGACCGGCGCCGACCTCGGCCCGAACGAAAACGGCGAGCTGCGCATCCGCGGTCCCCAGGTGATGCGGGGCTACCTCAATCGCCCGGAAGCGACCGCCGAGACGATCGACGCCGACGGCTGGCTCCGGACCGGCGACGTTGGCTACGCCGACGAGGATGGCTACTTCTACATCGTCGACCGAGTCAAGGAGCTGATCAAGTACAAGGGCCTCCAGGTCGCTCCCGCCGAGCTGGAGGCGATCCTGCTCGCGCATCCGGCGGTCGCCGACGCCGCCGTCATCCCGAGCCCCGACGAGGAGGCCGGCGAGGTTCCCAAGGCGTTCGTCGTCCTGAAGGGGGAAGCGAGCGGCGACGAGATCCGGGCCTTCGTCGCCGAGCGCGTGGCCCCCCACAAGCGCATCCGCCTGCTCGAAGTCGTCGACCAGATCCCCAAGTCGGCCTCCGGCAAGATCCTGCGCCGCGTCCTGGTCGAACGCGAACGGGAGCGGGCAAGAGCCGAGACCCAGCGGGCCGTCGGCCTGGCCGGGGCGGATGTGCCGAAGCCAAGTGAATGAGCCGGGCCCTTCACGCTCCAGCGCTCCTCAACTCACCTCGCTCCATCGCTTCGAAGACGGCGATCTCGGCTTGGGCGTTAAAGGCTTTCCAAAAGCCGTCCAATCAGGAAGTCAATCATTCATGACCGGGCCTCATCTAGCCTGAACGGCGCCGCATCGTTGGTCGGGAAGCGTGCTTGCCGCACGCGAGCGGGGTTCACGGGCAGCCAAGCGGTACAATAGCCCCACGCACGCACTTCCGTGCTTCGGGGTCGCCCGCTGGCGCGGTTCGTCTCCGAAAGGTGGAGGGTGCAGAGAACGCCCGATACGCCTCCGGGCACCACGCGAAACGAGTTCGGCACTCGGATCATGAAGTGGGGAACCGGCGACGCGGCGGCCCGGCAGCGGATTGGGAGTCTCACCCGAGAGGAGCTCGAGCGGGCCGGCGTCACACGCGAATTGGCCGAGCAATGGCGGGACTTCTATCGAGCTGAGATGCGCCGAAATCAAGCCAACCCGAGCGCCGCCGGCCGAGCAGACCTGATGCAACGGGCAGTTGAGCTGCTGAGCGGAGGACAGCGAATATGAGGACAGACACGCACAGCGCAGAAGGCATCACGGCTACCCGGCTCGTCAACGCCCGCGACATCACGATCAAGTGCTATCTCGAGCCGTGGGGAGAGGAGTTCGAGATGCCGCCTGGCGCGATCTTCCGCGTCGTCGCTCGAGGGCCGCAGGGCGACGGGCTTGAAGTGACGATCGCGGACGAGCAGATTACCGTGTGGGGCTGGCCGGGCTCGGTCGTGAGGTTGTTCCACGACGGGGTCGAGTTGGGCGCCGGGGAATGGGAGCGCACACCGGTGCCGCCGATGCCGCCGCTTGAAGAGGCCTCGGCGGCGTCCGAGAGACTTGCACGCTCGTCGTGATTTTCGCCGGCACAGCAGCAACCGCCCTGACCGTCCGGACGCGGACGTGCCTGCGGCTCAGAGCTGAGGGCCACGTGAGCAGACCATCTCCAACGACAGCCTGTACGCGTTGACCCATCAGTCTTCCCATTCTGGCCAAAATGGGCCTTGCGGGAGTCGCGGGGCTGGCCGTACTCTAGAACATGCGTTCAGCATGCGCGGCGAGCGTCCGACCGAGAGCGATCCGGCTACGGCGGTTGAGCGAGGAGGTTGTCGTGGCACATCCGGTGGTGCATTTCGAGATCGCGGGCAAGGAAGCAAAGCAGACGCAGCGGTTCTACGCGTCCCTGTTCGACTGGGAGATCGACACCCAGAGCATGGGCGAGGAGTACGGCACGATCCGCGGCGGCGACGGCGGGATCGGCGGCGGCCTGATGGCGGCGCCGACCGGCCAGCCCTACGTGACAGTCTATATCCAGGTCGACGACCTGCCGGCCTACCTCGCCAAAGCGGAAAGTCTCGGCGGCAAGGCCCTGATCCAGCCAACGGAGATCCCGGGCGGCGGCGCCTGGGCGATGTTCCAGGATCCTGACGGGAACATGGTGGGGCTGTACAAAGGCTAACGGTGCCGAAGGAAGCAGGGCAAGCGGCGGGTCGTCGCCATCGAGACGTCCACGTCGCTGACCCGGCAAGCCCGCGTCGAGTCGGAGAGAGGTTGAGCAACGGCGAGCTGCGAGCGCTCCGCGACGCCTGCGCACGCTTGTGTGCCGCCGCCGGGAGCAACGCAATCGCGTGATGAACAGCCCACTGGAGGATCTCTGGGCCGTGAAGGCCAACCTGTTCCTCCTGCCGAGCGTCGCGAGCCGGGCCGGGCTCGAGCACCCGACCATCGTCGGTAACCGCAAGCTCGAGCCTGAGACCGCGAAGCTCGTCCGGGAGATCATGTCCTCGGGACGCAACGCTATGTCGCTGACGCGCGAGCGGACCGTGCTCGAGGCGCTGTCGGAGCTGTGGCCGGGTATCGTGGCCGCCGCCGCGCGTCGCGCGACGCGCGGCGGTCGCCATCCCTCTGCTTGATCGAAGCGCCAATTTGCCCTACGGCCCCCCACCTCTTCGGAGCAGGACGTCACGCGCCATCGGGCTATCCTCCCTCGACGGTTCGCGCGGGACCTGCCTGCCGCTCGGCGATCAGGCTGTCGGCGCTGAACCGGCCCGGCCCGAGGAGAAGCAGCGCGGTCGCGGCCATGCACATGATGAACGCGAACCCGGAGCCGCTTCCGTCCGGCTGCATCACCAGGGGCTCGCCGCGATGGACGAAGATCAACGCGCCGGCCATCACGACGATGAACCCGGCGCTCAAGGGTCGGGTGAGGGCGCCGAACACGAACGCGATGCCACCGAACAGTTGGATGTAGGCGGTGTACGGCGCGGCCAGCGCGGGCAGCGGGATGCCGGCGTCCCGGAAGTTCTGGATATTGGTCGACACGCCCGCCCCGAAGACGTCCCCCCAGCCGTGCGCGATGAACACGGCGGCCACCGCGAGGCGCAGGACCAGCAGGCCGATGTCGCTGGCGACGCGTGACGGCTCGGTGAGAACGCGTAGTCGGTTCATGTTCTTCTCCTTTGTTGACGGACTGGCACGGGGGCTCGGCTCCCTGCTAATCGGGCCGCCTCACCAGGGCAAGACGTCCTCCACCGAACTGTCGCTCCCGAGAAAGGCGCCGCTCGGGTGACCGAGAGAGGTCCCGGTGGGACCATCGGCGCCCAGGAGCGCGAGCTTTACCGGCACGTCGGCGCCTTGCTCGGCGGTCAAGTGCCCGCGGTGATCGTTGAGGTCGGTGGCCACGAAGCCAGGACTTACTGCATTGACGTGAATGCCGTCCTTTCGCAACGCGTTCGCGTAAAGCAGGGTCATGGAGTTCAGGGCGGTCTTGGAAGAGCTGTAAGCGAGCATGCCGACATCGGACACTGGATTCTCGCGGTCGCTGATCAGGCTGAGCGAGCCGAGTGGGCTGGAGAGGTTCACTACCCGCGCGGCCGCCGATCGGCGCAACAACGGTATGAATGCTCCCGTCATTGCGACCACGCCGAACACGTTGACCTCGTAGGTGCGCCGTACCTGCTCCACGGTGACCTGTTCCACCGTGTTTCCCCACTCGATGGCGATGCCCGCGTTGTTGACCAGGATGTCGAGCTTGCCGAACTCCTCATCGATCTGCCTCACCGCGGCGAGGATCTGCACCTGGTCGGTTACATCAAGCTGGAGGAACCGGACGTCGGCTCCATCACCGGCCAGGTCCCGTGCCGCCCTTCGTCCGCGCTCCTCGTCCCGGGCGCCGAGATACACGCTCACGCCCTCGGCGGCGAGGCGCCGGACGATCTCCCGACCGATCCCCTTGTTGGCCCCCGTCACGAGCGCCACCTCACCGTTGTGTCCGTGGTGTCGCCTGTCAATCACCGTGGCACCTCCGCATCGGCGTGTTCGATTCCCTCTCATTCCAGCACGACTACCCCCGGGGAGGGAAGGACCGGCTCGGTCACGCGCTATACTCTGGAGGTATGAATGACCTCGAGGTGCGGGAGCTACGCTACTTCGTTGCCGTGGCCGACGAGCTCAACTTCTCTCGAGCCGCCGAGCGCCTGGGGATGGCGCAGCCACCCTTATCCCGGGCCATCCGCCAACTGGAAAGGCGGCTGGGCGTGCAACTGTTCGAGCGCACCACCCATCGGGTCACACTCACCGCCGCCGGCCTGACCTTGCTCGACGAGGCACGAAGCGCGCTTGACGCGATGTCCGCAGCCGGTCGCCGCACCCGCCGCGCCGCATCGGCCGCTCCCACGCTGGTGGTCACCGCGAAACCGGGCCTCGCGGCGGGCCTGCTGCGGCGGATCGTAGATTCCTACACCGCGCTGCCCGGCACGCCACAAATCGAGATCGCCGTCAGCGGCTATCGACAGCAAGCGGACATGGTGCGCGACGGGCGCGCTGATGTGGCCTTGCTGAGCTCGCCCTACGACGAGCGAGGGCTCGACACCGAACCGTTGATCACCGGAGCCAGGGTGGCCGCGCTTCCGGTCGGCCACGAGCTCGCTCGCCGCGGTATCCTGCAC
>JACCZL010000608.1 GCA_013695975.1 Chloroflexota bacterium | reverse complement strand
CCCATATCCAGGGCGCGATGCCGGCCCCGCTGCGAAGGCTGGTCACGGCCCACTTGCTGAACTTCCAGGTCGGGCCGGACGAGCTGAGCGTCTGCGAGGACATCGAGGCCTGGCGAGGGCTGGGCGTGCCGGTCACGCTCCACAAGCTGGAGAACCAGGACCTGATCCACTTCCTGGCGGGACCGGGCGGCTGGGATCGCACCCCGAACAGCTACGTGGGCAGCCGTGCCACCAACTGGGCGGACATCAGGGATCGGATGAACTACATCGTCGATCTCTTTCGATGCCGCCACTTCGACCCGAACCTGTTCGTCGCTCCCCACACCGCCGACCAATGCGCCGAGCTGCTCCGGGGACGTGTACCGTCGGGCCCGCTCTAGGGGGTGCCGAGCCCGCCCGGTCCCACCGGCGATGGCACGCGGGCTGGAGGGTGGGGACGTGTCCGACCAACCGGTACGGCCACCCCGAGGCGGGGATAGACGCCAGGCTTGGCCTCGACGGCCGGGTTTGCCGAGGGCCTGTCTGCTGCCTACAATGGGCTGGTGTAAAGTGGGACCGTGCGGCCAGCCGCTGGCCGTGGGGATGGCCGGGCAGCGATGTCCGGGAGAGGAGGTGGCTAACCGCACGCGGTCACGCGTGCCCGCTCCACTTGAATCCTGAGTGCTGGAGTTCTGTCCCGGGTCAAGGCGCCGACACCAGGCCGAGATCAGATCCACGCCGATGGCGTTGGCGTCCGGTATAGCCAAGGAAGGGGGACGAACCATGACCGCGTTCGACTGGTTCCTCGTCATCGGCATCAACCTCGCCATCGTGCTCTACGGCGTGTTCTTCGTCAAGGGCAAAGGCGGCAGCTTCGACTGGTTCCTGGCCTCGCAGAGCCTCCCCTGGTGGGCCATCGGATTGTCGGCCTTCGGCACGGCGGTCGACATCGGCGACTACACGGCCGTCGCCGGCGGCTCCTATCGTTTCGGGCTTGCCCAGCTCGCTCAGTGGTGGCTGGGCATCTCCATCGGCTGGTTCCTGGTCTCGTTCTTCGTCATCCTGCCGGCCTACCGATCCGGCGTGTTCACCAACGCCGAATGGCTCGAATTCCGCTTTGGTCCGGCCACGCGGGTGTTGGCCGTGGTCATCAACACCCTCTCGCGGGCCAACGTGACCGGCAACATGTACTTCTCGATGTTCCTGGTCCTGAACATCGTGGCCGGCGTGACCGACCTGCTCGCCTGGGTCATCGTGGTCGGGGTGGCGGCGCTGACCGTGGCCTACATCGTGACCGGCGGCCTGCGCTCAGACGTGATCACCGACTCGATCCAGTCCGTGTTCATGGTCCTGGCGTCGCTGATCCTGTTCGTCGTCGTCTGGAACGCGGTCGGCGGCTGGTCCGGCGCGACCCAGAAGCTGGCCGCGATCGATCCAGCTCTGCCGGGCCAGCTCCTCCACGTCGGGGGCTACTCGCCGGGCGGGGTCCCACCCATCGTCGTCGTCATCAGCTTCATCATCACCCTGACGATGTACGTGACGATCAACCAGTACGAGTGGATCCGCTTCCTTGGCTCGCGCTCCGAGTGGGACATGCGGATGGGCGCCGTCGTCGCGTCGGTGATCACCGCCATCTGTGTGTTCTTCAACCTGGTCATGGGGCCCTTCGGCAAAATCGACTTCCCCGACCTGACGGTTGTCGACCAGGTCTACCCGCTGCTCATGAACAAATACCTCGGACCGGGGCTGATCGGTCTGGTCGTGGCCGGCATGATGGCGGCCGCCTTCTCGACATTCGACTCGATCGGCGTGGGGATCAGCTCGCTCTGGGTGCGCGACATCTACGCCCGCTTCATCAATCGCACGGCCGACGACGCGCATTACACGCTGGTCGGCAAACTGCTGGTGCCCGTCATCCTGATGTTGGGGTTCGTGTTCGCGCCGTTTCTCGGCGGCGGCATGCTCGCCTTCTACCTCCGCCTGGCCGGCGCCATCCAGGTCCCGCTCATGACCACGATCCTCATGGGCGCCCTGACCAACGTGCGGCGTGAGGCCGGCATCTGGGGCCTGCTGGCCGGTCTCGCCTACGGGCTGGTGTCGATCTTCGGCGAAGGGCAGCTCCCGACCCTGATCACCAGCACTTGGTGGGCGTTCATCTGGAACATCATCATCCCGGCCAGTGTCATGCTCGTCGTGTCGAAGGTGATGGACGCGCAGCGTGGGCCTGCCCCCGAGGACGAGCTCCTCGGGCTGGTCTATTCCCGCTCCGGGCAGGTCGAGCAGGGCATGCAGTCGGTCATCCACCGCCGTCTCTCGGCCATCGGCGGGACCTGGCTCGAGAAGACCCTGGACGAGTTCAGGACGCGCCCGCGCTACCCGTTCCCGGTCGGCGAGGAGGGACTCCCGCTCTACAAGCGACCGGAAGTGCTGGCCATCGCCTACCTGCTGGTCTTCGGCTTCCTGACTCTGGTCGTGTTCTGGTAGGCGCGTGGGGGCCGGCGCCGTCCTGGTCCATGAACCGACCCTCGACGCGCGGGATGCGGCCCGTATCCTGCGCGGCGAGGAGGTCGGCCGCGTCAGCGTCCAGCGGCTCCTGGGTCGCCTGCGGCCGGACTGCCTGCGCGGGCTGGACCTGATCTTCGTGCCGCACTGGTATTGCAGCTTCCGCGTCACCCTCGAGAGCGCGCGCTCCCAGCACGTCGCGGAGGCCCTCTGGACGATGGTCGATGCGCTCGGTGGCAAGGTCCTGCGGCTGGCCGGTGAGCCGCCGCTCGTCCCACGCGACCTCGCGGCGCTCGCCCCCGCCCTAGCGCTCCCCCCGAGCATCGACCGCGAGCAGGCCGTCGCCCGCGCCCGCGACGGCCTGCGCTGGGACCTCCGCCTCCGAAGCCGCCAGCGCATCGCGCCACGCGAGCTGGAGCTCGTCGCAGCTCGCCTCGCGCACGTCCCGTTCTGGGTCGGGTACTACGAAGGCCCGGGCGGCCAGCTACGCGCGCGGGCCGTCCACGGGGTCGCTGCCTCGGTCCAGGATGGCGCCTTCACCCAGGTGCTGCTCCGCGCCCTCGAGGCCGGGGTGTGAGATTGAGCATCGAGCCCGCGGAGGAAGAGGCAACCACGTACACGACCCGGTCGCCCAGGATGGCCGACCGGGTCGCCCGTACTACATCCCTGGGCAGCTCAGACGTAGGCGATCAGCCGGCCGCAGGCCACGACGGTGGCCCAGAGGGCAAGCGAGAGGCCGCCGGCCAGTTTGGCTGCGATCGGGACCTCGACGTCGCGGTCCCAGGCCCGAACGGACTTGAACGTCCAGCGGTGGAAGACGGCCACATTCAGGAGGGCCACGCCGATCAGGACCAGCTTCAAGCGGAAGGCCGGGTTCGCCGCCGTCGCCGTCGCGTCGGACATAAACATCAAGACGCCAGTCGGCGCCGCCACCAGCAGACCCGCGCGAGCCCAGGGCAGCACGTGTCCAGCCATGCCGGTCACCGCCACTCGCCGCGATAGGCCGAGCAGCCGCAGGTCGAACATCGCGGCCGCCCCGACTAGCACGATGAACGCCAGGATGTGGAGCGTCTCGACGGTCGGGTACAGCCATGCCGACTCGCGCATCGCGACCGCCACGGCCGTACCCTCCAGCCAGCGCAGCCAGCCACCAGCCGGCCCCATCATCGGCTCCGGGCCAGGCCGTCCGTCAGCGCAGCTCGACGGAGATCGTGCCGAGCGTGATCCGCTCCGCTCGCAGCTCCCGGTCCTGGGTCTGGTGGAGGTAGCCTTCCACCGTCGCCTCCACCCCGGGCTGGAACATCTCGCGCGGCATCCCGCGACTCTCCGAGCGGGACGGCGGTGCCAGCACCACCAGCAAGTACTCCGGCGGATCCTCGATCGTGCCATCCTCCTCCGGCTCGGACGGGACCTCCAGGACGACCTGGACGTGCGGGTTCCGGTAATCGACCTCGGTGATCCTGCCCGACAGGATCAAGAGCGTGTTGCTGTCGTACCCGGTCCAGCCGTGGTGCGCCGACGCGCTCGCGACCCCGATGGCGAGGAACGTCGCCGCCATCACCAGCACCAGTGCCAGCCGCGTGCGCCACGGCATCGCTACCTTCTCCGCGTCTACTACCTGCACTTCCGCTCGTACCATACGCTCCTCCGACGCCTCCCCGGTTGCAGGTTTCTCCCGCTCCGTTGACCATACAGCCCACGGGAAGCCGCTCTTATGAAGCCGCTCTTATATAGAGAACAGCGCGGCCAACCGAAAGATTCCTCGGGACCGGATGACGCTAAACCGTATCAGGAGCGGGATCTCAGGGCCGTGGTCGAGCAGCTCCGAGAGATCCGCGTCAGGCCCACTCGCCGACGAACGG
>JACCZL010000593.1 GCA_013695975.1 Chloroflexota bacterium | reverse complement strand
TTTTGCGCCACGGTCGTCGGCGTCGCGCTGGTCCTTCCGCTCGGCGTGCTGCTCTACTGGCTGGTCGTCAGTCTGCGCCAGGGTAATCCGGTCGATCTGGTGTGGGCGCCGGCCTGGAACGCCCTCCAGGCTTCCGCCCTGGCCGCGCTCGCCGCCGCGCTAGCCGCGCTTCCGTTGGCCGTGCTTTCAGTCCGCTATCCGAGCCGGCTGGCGCGGCTCGTCGAGCGCTCAGCCTATGCCGGCTACGCCCTGCCGGGGATCGTGATCGCCCTGGCGCTCGTGTTCTTGGGAGCCAACTACGCCAGGCCGATCTACCAGACGCTCTGGCTGCTGGTCTTTGCCTACGTCGTCCGCTTTCTCCCCCAGGCGGTCGGCGCCATTCGCACGTCAGTCCTGCAGATTAGCCCGAATCTCGAAGCCGCCGCTCGCAGTCTCGGGCGCGGTCCGATCGCCGTATTGGTCACCGTCACGCTGCCGCTGGTGAGACCGGGCGTCCTGGCCGGCGCGGCGCTGGTGTTCCTCACGGCGATGAAGGAGCTTCCGGCAACGCTCCTACTCGCGCCCATCGGCTACAAGACGCTGGCGACGTCGATCTGGGGATGGGCCGCCGAAGGACGTTACGCCCAGGCCGCCGCGCCGTCGCTGCTGCTGGTATTCGTCTCCGCCGGGGCCCTGCTGCTCCTGCTTCGCGAGGGCGCGGAGGGCGCCGGTGGCTGACGCCGCGGTGCGGGTCAGCGGGCTGTCCAAACAGTTTGGCGACGTTTGCGCCGTCGACGACGTGGCCTTTTACGTGGCGCGGGGCGAGTTTATGGCGCTGCTCGGCCCGTCCGGCTGTGGCAAGACGACGACCCTCCGCTTGATCGGCGGCTTCGAGCGTCCCGACCGGGGAAGGATCGAGGTCGGCGGCCGCGTCGTCGCGGAGGGACGCACGTTCCTCCCACCCGAGCGCCGGCGCGTCGGCATGGTCTTCCAGGATTACGCCCTGTTCCCACACCTCGACGTCGCCCGCAACGTCGGCTATGGCGTACGCAGCGGCTCCACTCGCGCGGCGCGCGTGGGCGAGATGCTCGAGCTGGTCGGACTTGGCGACCTCGGCGGGCGGATGCCGCACGAGCTGTCCGGCGGCCAGCAGCAGCGGGTTGCCCTGGCGCGGGCCCTCGCGCCGCGACCGGAGGTGCTGCTCCTCGACGAACCGTTCTCGAATCTAGATGCCACGCTTCGGGCGCGGGTCCGCGGGGAGCTCCGCGAGATCCTGACGGCGGCTGGCGCGACCGCGATCTTCGTGACTCATGACCGCGAGGAGGCGCTCAGCCTGGCCGACCGTGTAGCGATCCTCTGGCAGGGGCGCCTGGTCCAGGTCGCCACCCCCAACGAGCTGTACCGACAGCCGGCCACTGTCGAGGTAGCGGCCTTCATCGGCGACGCCGACCTGTTGCCGGGCGAGGCGACCGGCGGCTACGTCGGGTGCGAGCTCGGCCGCCTCCCAGTGTGCCCTCCGACGCACGGACAAGTCCGCGTGCTGATCAGGCCGGAGGCAGTCCAACTGTGCGCTGATCCCAACGGGTCGGCCCAGGTGGTCGCGCGGGAATTCTACGGGCACGATCAGGTGGTTGTCGTGCGTCTCCCCTCCGGCCGGCTCCTGCGCGCCCGCCTCGGTCCGTGGGCGACGTTCCAGCCCGGCGATTGCGTGGAGGTGGGGATCGACGGCGCCGTGTCGGTCTTCCCGAACGACGTGGCCCCCACCGCCACATAGGGGCGTTGCCTGCCCCATCCCTACGGGTCGAGGAAGCTGAGCATCTCGACCTCGAGCCGGCCGGTGGCCGGGTCGTCGCGGAAGGCGGCCGTCCCCTGGGCGGTCGCGCCGCCGGCCAGGTAGTCGATCTCCAGTTCGGACGACTGCTGCCGCCCACCGTCGGAGGAGTGAACGAGTCTGACCCGCACGGCTTCGGCGGTCTGGTCGCCGCGATTGGCGATGTCAACTGGCACGTAGTAGACGCCGGCGGCCTGACGGACCGCCTGGAGCCGCGGGGTCACCTCGATGGCGGGCGGTCGACTACCTCGGGTGAGCTGCTGATAGGTCACGAGGCTGATCAGGCTCAGAACGATCGCGGCGCTGATGCCGAGGCTCGTCCACTCGACCGCGGATCGGCCCTCGCGCTGCTGGCCCTTCACCTGCTCCCCGCCGTCGCGCTGCCGTTCCTGTCCGGCTCCGCCCCGCCTGCTCATATCACGAGCCTGCCGGCCGCCCCGCCGATCGCCGTGGGCAAGCCGAGCACCAGCGTCTGCGATACCAGGCTGGCGATCGGGTCCGCGACATCAGCTTCGTTGAAGAGGGAAAGAGCCCCCAGCGCGACGACCAGCGAGACGGCGTAGGCCATGGCCGTCTCCGAGACCGGGTCTTGCAGGAATCCCTGCTCCTCTGGTCGGCGGGCATCCGGACTAAAGCCGCTCTCGAAGACGATGGCGTAGGTGACCGCGATCGAGAACAGCATCAACCCCATCAGGTGCCCAGTAGTCATCTCGGCGGCAAGCAAGCGAATCTCCTCGGTCGGGGCGATGTTGAAGCCGACGAAGATGCCGCCCGCCATCGTGGCGCCCAGGTCCCTGAGCGTCGCCTGCCAGGGTGCCACAGCCCGCCCCCGCGGCTCGCCGCCCTGGCGGCCCATGCCGGCGGCGAAGAGGTCCCTGGCGACCGACGCGCCGATGCTCAGCGGCGGGACCTGTACGACGATCTTACCGAGAATGCTATCCAGCGGATCGCTGGGCGAGACGCGATTGAGCACCAGCAGCACGACGGCCGAGGCAACCGCCCCGACCGCCACCGCGTCGATCGCCTGGTCCAGATGAC
>JACCZL010000585.1 GCA_013695975.1 Chloroflexota bacterium | reverse complement strand
CGCCCCCGCCGAAGGGGCGCACGGCGTGCGCCCTCGGGACGCCCGCGCACCCGGGGCCAGAGCACGTTCGGGGCTTCGGGGTCTGGTGGTCGACGTCCTGCTCCTTGTCCCCTTGCTCGCGCTCGGTTTGGCGATGCGGCTGGTCAATCTGAGCGCCTACAGCGGGCTCTACGACGAGGGCATCCGGATCGAGCAGCTCCTGCTGATGTCGGCGGGGTACCGACCGTTCCGCGACATCTTCGCCGCTCAGGGACCGCTCTTGCTCGATCTGCTCTACCCCTGGTTTGCGCTCTTCGGCGGCGACCTGGTCGCGGCGCGACTGGCCGTCGCCCTGTACTCGCTGGTCGGCCTGGGAGGCACCTATTGGGTGGGGCGCATCGCTGGGGGGACGATTGGCGCGGTCGCCGCGACGCTGCTGCTCATCCTGAGTCCACTCTACCTCGAGGGCTCGCGGCTGGCCTTGGCGGAGGTGCCGGCGATGGCTCCGTCGATCCTGGCGGTCGGGGCGGGGCTGGTCTTCGCCCGCACTGGCCGCCGCCGCTGGCTGATCGGCGCCGGCGCGCTGCTGGCCACTGGCCTGCTGGTCAAGCCGATCGTCCTGGCGGCCGGCGTACCGGTTGGGCTCGCGGTCTTGAGCCGTGGTCGAGCAGCCTGGAAGGACCTGGTCTTGCTCGGCGTGCTCGTCGCGGGTCTGATGGCGTTGGTCGTCTTCGCGGTCGGCCTGCCGGGCGTGCTCGAACAGATCGTCGCCTACCGCCTCGAGAGTCGGGACAGCGAGGGTTGGAGCCTGGCCAAGAACCGGCTGGCGCTGGCGCGGGCGCTCTCGTTCGAGCAGACTGCCCTGCTCGGACTTGCCATCGGCGGAGGTGTCCTCCTCCTGGGGCACGGCTCGAGGCGTGGCAGGCTGCCTGGTTGGGAGGCCGTCTGCCTCGTCGGATGGGCCGTGGGGAGCGTGGTGCTGCTGCTGGCCTACTCGCCCCTCCACGGCAAGCACGCGGTCGTCATGCTCCCCCCGATCGCCATCCTGGCGGGCGCGGGGCTGGGGGTGGCATGGCGCGAGCTGCGTTCGGGCGGCGCGGCCCGGCGACTGGTCGTCGGCCTCGTCGTCGCCGCGCTCCTGACCTGGTACCTGGCGGCTACGCCGACCATCCTCGCCCAGAGCGGCCAGCTCATGCGAGTGACTGCCGACTCGGACGTCGATCCCGCCTTCGAGCAATACGCCGACGCGGTCGAGGTGATCCGCGCACTGAGTGGGCCCGACGACTTCGTCGTCACCGACCATCCATACCTGACCTTCCTGGCCGGACGTCTGGTCCCGCCCCCGCTCGTCGACACGTCGAAGTCGCGGATCCGGTCGCGGTCACTGCGGGGCAGCGACGCGGTCGCGACGGCCGCCGCCTACGATCCCGCGCTCATCGTCCTCTGGACCGACCGCCTGCGACCGCTCCGCGAGTTCAAGGCGTGGGTCGAGCAGCAGTATCGGCTGGTGAAGGTGTACAACCGCCGCAACGACCTTGACCGAGGGGTCTACGTGCGCCGCGATGCCGACCTGCCGACGGTCCGGGCTCGGCTGGCAGTAGGTGCCCCCAGTCGGGCTGACGCCGACTTCGACGGAGGGGTCCGCTTGGTGGGTCACGGGTTCGCCCGGGCCGCGTTCCGTCGCGGCGACGGCGCCGGCCTGACGCTGCACTGGCAGTCGTTGCGGCCGCTCGACCGCGACTACGACGTCATCACGGTGCTCCGCGGCGCGGATGGCCAGGCCTGGGACCAGCAGCAGGAGTCGCTGGCCGGGGGCAGCGTCGACACGTCCGAGTGGGAAGTCGGTCGCTGGCTGTTCCAGCACACCTTCGTCCGTGCCGATGCTCGTACGCCGCCCGGCGAGTACTCGGTCGGCGTGTCCCTCTACGATGTGCGAGCCCGCCGGCTGGTGCCGCTCGCCGACGGGAGCGAAGAGCTGACCATCGGCTGGGTGGCAGTCCAATAGGCAGGCGGTGCTCGCCCCCGCCCAGAGGCTCGGTACCAGTGCGTCCCCGCCGCGGGGACTGGTAGAATCCGCGGCACCCTCCGCGACTGGACGTCGATTGGTAAAGCCCGCCCACTCCACGGCTCCCTCCGCGCCCGCCGCCCCGGCGACTCCCACCCCGGAGGCGGCCGGCGCTCCGCCGGCCGGCGTGGGGACAGAGCCCCCGTCCCAGAAGAGATTCTCGGCTCTCTGGCCAGCGGCGCTCAAAGCTGTCGTCGTCCTGCTCCTGTTCGGTGGGCTCGCGGTAGCCCTCGAAGGTGGCTGGGAACGGCTCCGCGAATACGAATGGCAGTTCGAGCCATGGGCCGTTGCCGTCTCCTTCGTGGTGATGAGCCTGGCCAGTGTCTGGGCCGGCCTCGCCTGGTGGGCGGTCGCGCGCGCCTTCGGAGCCCCCATCGCGGCGCGGCCGGCGCTTCGCATCTACTCGACTTCCAACCTGGGCAAATACCTGCCGGGAAAAGTCTGGCATGCGTTCGCCCGGGTGTACCTGACCCAACAGGAGGGGGTGCCGCTGGCCCTGGCCACCACGGCCGTCGTCACCGACATCGTGCTCTACATCGCGGCCGGCTTGCTGGTCATGGTGCTGGCGCTGCCCTCGATCGCTAGCTCGTTCGCGGTCGTCGACGGCCGCCTGGTGGTCGGGGTGGCGCTGGTTGGTCTGGTCGTCGGCCTGGCGTTGCTCCATCCGGCGGTCCTCAACTGGAGCTTTCGGCTCGCGGCCCGGCTGATGCCGAGCCGCTCGTTCCCCCCGATCGAGGCCAGCTACGCGACGATCCTCAAGATCTTCGTCCTCTACGTCATCCTCTGGGTGCTGTACACCACTGCCCTGTTCGTCGGCATTCGAGCGGTGTACGATGGGGTTTCGACGGCGGCGCTGCCGACCCTCGGCGCCATCTATGCCCTGTCCTACCTCTCCGGTCTGATCATGCCCCTCGCTCCGGCCGGCCTGGGGGTCCGTGAGGGTCTGATGGCCCTGCTCCTCTCGCAGCTCATGCCGGTCCCCGCCGCCGCCGCCGCCTCGGTCCTCGTCCGAGTCCTCCAGGTCGCCGCCGAAGGCCTCTGCGCCGCCCTCTTCAGCCGCGTATAGCGCGTTCCTAGCGCCCGAGCAGCCTCAGGATCGGGTCCAGCGGTGAGGGCTCGCGAGCGCCCACCTCGATTGGCGGAAGGGCGATGAAATCCATCTCCGGGGCGTCGAGCCGCCGGAGGTTTCGGATCGGCTCCGGCCGGTACATCACCACGGCGACGCGATAGGGGCCCGGCGCGAGACGGTTGCCGAGCGGGAGCTCGTGGTAGTCTCCGACCAGCGCACCGGGTGGCCACTGGCTCGTGGGCGAGGCGCCCAGGGCAGGGTGGCGCTCGTCGTGCTGGGCGAACGTCTGGGTGGCATCGGACGACAGCAGGCGGACCGAGACGGCGTAATCCAGCTCGAGCCGTTGCTCCGTGCGCCAATGGAGCGTGAGCGGCAGGACGCCGCCGGCGCGGAAGTCGCTACCATGGTAGGTGACGCCGACCAGTGCGACGCCCTCCTCGAGTTGGACGCGGACCGGCAATGCGTCTGGCGGTGGGGCGCTCGTCGGTGGAGGAAGCAAGCGCAGGAGTGGGCCGACCGAGGTCGGGACGCCGCGGGCCGCGAGATCGGGCAAGCTTCGAGCGACGTAAAGTGGGCGGCCCTGGCGGCCCGCGGTCGCCATCGCCTCGTCCAGCGCCTCGATTGGATAGCGGATGGTCAGGTCTGGCCGTTGCCCCTCCACCTGCTGGAGATACCAGAGCACCGTCGCCTGCTCCCAGTCGCAGACGAGCACGGCGTTCGGCTCGGCCGCCTGGAACGCGAGCCGCCCGAACCGCTCGGCCAGCGGTGATCGCTGGAGGTCCTGGCGATAGCTGTCGAGCGTCTCGGCTCCGAGCTGGGCGCGGACCATCGCCTCGGCGCTCCGTGCCCACACCGTTGCGCCCTGCCCGAGCAGGAACACGCCGGCGACCAGCGCGCCAAGCCCGACGCCGTAGGGGCGGGGTTTCCCCGCCCTGGGTGAGGGCGGGGAGATCC
>JACCZL010000583.1 GCA_013695975.1 Chloroflexota bacterium | reverse complement strand
GGCTCGAGCACGTCCGGAACGGTGGGGATGTCGAGCGAGTCGGCGAGACAGCCGTTGGAGCCGCCGCGCACGAGCTGCAGTCCGCGGTCCAACTCGGGGTTGACCGCCGGCTCGACGTCGGTCGCGTAGTCATAGATCGGCGACTCGACGTCGAAGGGCGGCGCCTCGGTGAACATCAGGTCCGGCGCTCCGGGGCTGTTGCCGCTCGTCTGCCCGGTCGAGCACCTGCCGCGCGTGTTGTGGGTGAGGTGGCCGGCGACGATCGGCTGGCGCGTGGCGTTGCTGCAGGGGGTGTCGGTGAGCCAGAGGGTGAAGGGGAGCTGGTCGTTGTTGCCGGGATTGATCGGGTTCTCGTTGACCACCGGCTGGACCTCGGGATCGGTGATCTGGGCCTGCAGCTCCTGGTAGGCGCGCGTACCGCCGGAGGCGGTGCCGTCGAGCAGGATCGCGACGACCAGGCGCTTCATGTCCTGGTCGCCGGGACACTGCGAGGCGGGGCAGCTGGGATCGTTCTCCCAGGTGATGAAGCGGTGGATCGTGCCCTTGACGTCGCCGCTGGTGAACGGCTCCGGGTTGGAGCTGACCGCGCCACCGCTGATCGTGCCGCCCTCGTAGAGGGCGCCGCCGTTGAAGACGAGCGGGCTCGCGCCGCCCCCGTTCTGCTGTGTCGCGAAGGTCGTGCCGCTGATTCGCCAGGACGGGATCTTGGTGTCGGCGGTGTCGGCGGGGACGCCCGTCAGCGCGATCTTGTCGTAGGGAAGCTGCTTGATCCGCTCGACCTCCTCCTGCAGGCGATCGGAGACGACCTGGCCCTGCTCCGCGCGAAAGGTCGTGCGCGCGGCCGCATCCACCATCGCCAGCACCGCCAGCGACCCGATCACCAGGATCATCGCGGCGACCATCACCTCGACCATCGTCATGCCGTCCTCGCGCCTGATCATGCGGCGGGCCCCGGGTTAGGCGCGCCGGGATTGCGCAACGTCACCCCGCCGGTCAGGGTGATCGAGTCGTTGCCGCCCTCTCCCGGGAAGGCGAGCGACACGCCGACGAAATCCGGGTTGGACGTGCTGGGCGCGTAGCTGAAGGCACTCGGCCCGGTGAAGCCTTCGACCACGAGCTCCGACGGCCCCGGGGCGGTGCCGTCGGGGTTCGCCTCGACGCGGCTGCAGGCGCTGCTCGAGCACGTGTAGGTGACCTGGCACGGCCTCGCGGTGCTGGACGCCGCGCCGCCGCAGGTCGCGCTCTTCACGTAGGTGAGGATCGTCAGCTGGGACGGCGTCGCGGTCGTCACCGCCCAGCCCTGGCGCAGCTCGCGGGTGATCCGCTCCATCGTCGTGCGCGCCTGCTGGATGTCGCCGCCGCGCGAGCTGGCGCGGGGCTGGCTCTGGATCACGCTCACAAACAGCGCCGTCGCGGCGCCGATCACGGCGAGCCCGACCACCGATGCGAACAGCAGCTCGGTCAGCGTCCACCCGCCCTGCTCGGAGCGAAGCTGCGAAAGGCGCCCCCGCACGCGCTCGGACACCCCCCTCAACACCCCGTCGTCGGCTGGCTGCCGGTCGCGCTGGTGCACTCGACGAAGCCGGTCAGCTCGTAGTGGGCCGCCGTGTTCGGGAGCTGGAAGTTGCGGGCGCCGTCGTCCGCGTAGATGCGCGCGTTGCTGTCCATGTGCAGGGTCTTGCCGGCGACGGCGCCGCAGTAGGTCGAGTTGGCGTTCAGGGTGATGTCGGTGCGCGGCGCGTAGACGACGAAGTTCTGCTGGCAAGCCGCCCCGATCGTGGTGTTGCTCGAGAGGTTGATCTTGGTCTCGCTGCTGCTGGAGCCGACGAACAGCAGCGCCACGTTGGCCGGCCCACCGTCGGTCGCCGTGATGCGGGTGTTCGACGCGATGTCCATCTGGGTCGTCCCCGACGGGTAGCCGCAGGCCTCGGGTGAGTCGAAGTAGATCGAGACGGTCCTCCCGGCCTGGACGTAGAGGGAGGTGTTGCTCGACATCGTCAGCTTGCAGAAGCTGTACTTCCCACCGCCGAGCGTGACCGAGGTGTTCGAGTCGATGTCGAGGTGGCGCGGGCCACAGGAGCCGGAGCCGCCGTTGCCCTTGACCCCGTTCCAGCAGGCCCTGCTCGGGTTGCCGGAGACCGGGTCGAGCGCGAAGAAGCGGCCGTTGTCGTTGACCGTGGCGACGTCGCCCTGGTTGACCGTCGGCAGGCTGATCTCGGCCTGGCCAGGTTCGGTGGACTGCGAGGTGCAGTCCCCGCCGAGGAAGTATCTGCTGTTCGAGGCGAGGGTCATGCTGCGCCCTATGCCGACGCTCGATTGGCCACACTGTCTGGCGTTGCTGTTCAACGCGATGTCGCCGTTGGTGGCGGAGTTGGCGCGGATCTCGGCGTCGGAGTCCAGCGTGATCGAGTCCTGCGACTTCACCGTCGCGCTGAAGAACATCGACTGGCCCGAGGACGAGCTGGCGTTCGCCCGCACGCGGCGCACGACGCCGTCGTAGCTGCCCACGGAGACGATCTCGAGCGCACCCGCGGCCGGGCGCACCTGGTAGGCGAAGCTGCCGCCGTCGAAGCCGCCCGCGACCGCCGAGCACCAGCCCTGGGCGTTGGGGCCCGTGCTGGTGACCGGGCTGCACGCGTTCGAGCCGGGCGGGATGCGGTTGAAATGCAGCAGCGCCTGCTCGACCCCGGCCTCGGCCTGGGGCAGCGCCGACTTGGTCTGCTGGTCGCGCGTGACGCCGCTCTGGGTGCGGATCGAGCTGACCACGCCGACGGTGACGATGCCCGTCATCGCGAACAGCATCATCGCGGCGGTGGGCATCGCGAAGCCTTCCTCGCTTCTGCGGAGCCTGCTCAGGATCTGTGGGATCTTCATGCCTTCCCCTCTTGCGGCCGATCGGTCTTGATCCCATCGGCCGCCGGGACGGCGCCTCGATACCCGGGATCGATGAGCTGGCCGATCGTTCGACCGGCGGGTCAGTCCCACATGCCC
>JACCZL010000570.1 GCA_013695975.1 Chloroflexota bacterium | reverse complement strand
GCGACGATCAGGTCGGCGTACGGCAGCGGCATGATCGCCCGCTGGACCAGGCGCGGCAGGAGGTGGAGCGGCTGGCCGCTCGCGCGGCGAGCCTCGACGGCGTAGCGGATGCCCAGCCGCGGCTCGCCCCAGTCGTGAGCAGCCTGGGCCAGGGCATAGAGGCGGGCCGGATCGTTGGCGACCCGCGACCCGACCTGCTCGAGCTCCCAGCGGGCCTGTTCGCGCAGCCCGACGCGGACCAGCTCGCGTGCTTGGACGTAGTGCGAATCATTCGCCTGCTCGGCGTCGAGCGCGGCCGGGTGGACGCCGTTGGCGCGCAGCCAGCCCTCCAACTCGGCACGGTCGGCGGCGGTCGGGAGCAGGGCAGTCAGGTCGAGCGCCCGCGGTCGGCTCGTCGGTCGCGGCTCGCCGTCGAGGATGGCGCGGGCGCGGAGGCCGCCGAAGTCGTTCGGGTCGAGATCCGCGGCCTGCTGCCAGGCCCGGGTGGCCCCGGCCGGGTCACCGCTTCGGGCGAGCGCCTTGCCAGCCCAGAGCAGGGCGAGCCCCTTCCAGCGGCTGTCGGCGCCGCCACTCGCCAGCTCCCGTGCGGTCTGGACCGCCTCGGGCAACGCCCCCCGCAGGAGCAGGCTGATGACGAGGCGCTGGTGAGCCTCCTGGCCGTACCAGGCGCTCGGGTACCCGTCAGCAGCCTGGCGGTAGAGGGCCTCGGCCTCACTCAGATAGCCGATCGCTTCGAGCGCCCGTCCAGCCGCCAGCAGGGCTTGCGGGGCGAAGCCAGACTCGGGGACCAGGCCGGCGACCTGCTGGAGGGCGTCGACGGCCTCGTCGGTCCGCTCGAGTCGGAGCAGGGACCGCCCCTGGTGGTAGAGGGCCCGCGCGGCGCGCTCTCTGGGCAGGCCCTCCAGGAGCGCGGTCGCGAACGCGGCGACGGCCCGGTCGTGACGCCCGTGGAAGTGATGGACCAGTCCAGCTTGGTCGTTGTCCACGGCGTCGAGGGCGTTCAGGTCGGCGAGCGTCTGGAGGGCCTCGGGAGCCTGGGCGGTCTCGGGCAGCTCGGCGACTACCGTAGCGTAGGCCCGCGTCGCCGCGTCGCGGCGGCCGAGGCCGACCTGGATGTGGCCGATGCTGGTCCATGTCTGGGCGCGGTAGCCGCGCGTCGTGGCAAGCGTCAGGAGCTGCTCGGATTCCTGGAGCGCCGTCTCGCGGTCGCCCTGCTTGAGGGCCGCGTCGACACGATGCTCGAGGGCGTCGACCTGCGCCAGACGGGAGGTCGCCGCGGCGAGGGCGCTCGCGGCTCGAGCGGCCTGGCCGGCCCGATCGCCGAGCTTGCCGGAGCACTCGGCGCTCTGGAGGTCCAGGTAGGGGGCCAGGCCCGTGCCCAGCCGTTTCGCCTCGTCGAAGCTCGCGATGGCCGCTCGACAGTCGCCAGCGACCTGCTGGGCACGCCCAAGCAGCACGGAGGCCGGCGCCTGCATGTGGGCCTCAGCCCGTGCGAGGAGCTGGCGCGCCGCGGCGGCGGCCTCGCCTCCGCGCCCGGCCTCGACCAGGGCGACGCCGAGCTGGAGCAGCGCCTCGGAGGCAGTCTCAGGATCGGCCTCGACCACGAGCAGCCGCAAGATGGCGGCAGCCCCGTCGTAGTCGCCGTTGCGCCGCGCCAGCTCGGCCTCGGCGAGCGTCGCGTCGCGGGCTGCCGTCTGGGCAGCGCTCGCCGCCCGAGGCTCCAGTCCGCCAGGCCCGAGCAGCCGCAGGAGGAGGACGAGCAGACATGCCAGATAGGCGGCGCGGAGAGGTTTGGGCACCCTGCTACATCGGGCGGCGGCCCTCGATGGCGCGGGCGAGGGTCACCTCGTCGGCGTACTCGAGATCGCCACCGATCGGCAGGCCGCGCGCAAGGCGGCTGACCTTGATGTTGTGAGGCTCGACCATCCTGGCCACGTACATCGCCGTTGCCTCACCCTCGACGTTCGGGTTCGTCGCCAGAATAATCTCCTTGACGTCGTCGTTCAGGCGCCGCTCGAGCTCGCGCAACTTGAGGTCGTCGGGTCCGACACCCTCGACCGGATTGATCGCCCCGTGGAGGACGTGATAGAGGCCCTTGTACTCCCGCGTCCGCTCGAGGGCCAGGACGTCCAGCGGCTCCTCGACGACGCAGATCATCGAACGGTCGCGCGTTTCGCTTCGGCAGACCGCGCAGGGGTCCTTGTCGGCGATGTTCCAGCAGTTGGAGCAGAAGACGACCGCCTCCTTCATGCGGACGATCGCCTCGGCCAGCGAGCGCGACGCCTCAGCCGGCAGGCGGAGGAGGTGGAACGTCAGCCGCTGGGCCGACTTCGGGCCGATGCCGGGCAGCTTGGCCAGCTCTTCGACCAGCCGCGCGACCGGCTCGGGGGTGCTTTGCATGTCTTTCCGGAGCTGTCATCCTGGATGTCCATGTCAGCGTGACACGGAGGTTGGGATGACCGCCTTTCCTACATCAGCCCGGGGATTTTCATCCCGCCGGTGAGGGCGCCGAGGCGCTGGCCGGCCAGCTCCTGGGACTTCCGGAGGGCCTCATTAAAGGCGGCGACCATCAAGTCCTGGAGCGTCTCGACGTCGTCGGGATCGAGCGCCTCGGGGTCAATCGTGACCGCCTGCACCTCCTGGTGGCCGGTCATGACGATGGTGACCATGCCGCCGCCGACGCTCGCCTCGACCGTCTCCGAGCCGAGCTCTTCCTGGATCTTGGCGAGCTTCGTCTGCATCTGCTGCATCTGCTTGGCGAGCTGATTCGGGTTGCCCCCCATCATGGCGCGATCTCCTTCCCTACCCCCCGCTTGCTGGAATGATAGGGGGCGGCCGGCCACGGCGTCGAGCTATGCGTCCTCGACACGCTCGAGGGGACCGCCAAAGAGACGCAGGCCGGTCCGTACGACGGGGTCGTCGGTCGGCGGACGGCCAGGTGTCGGGCCGGCCAGCTCGGACGACGGCTCGAGTGCCGTCCCGTCGAGGAGTCGCACGGTGACGGTCCGACCGAGGACCTCCGCTAATTGGCGCTCGACCACTAACCTGCGCTGGCGGTCCTTGACGTACCCGCGGAGCCCGGGTTCAAGCCTGAGAATGAGGGTGGACCCGTCGACATCGTGGAGCTCGCAGCGGTGAAACCAGAACTGCGCGCGATTGTTGGCCAGGTGCTTCTGAACCTCGGGCCAGCGGGCGCGGACGTCTCCCAGATCGAGCGC
>JACCZL010000566.1 GCA_013695975.1 Chloroflexota bacterium | reverse complement strand
GCGTTCTACCAGGGAGGGCGGACTCGATTCTCGGCCCACCGTTGACAAATACAACCTGTTGTGGCACTCTATATGAGTCACACAACATGTTGTGGGGGGCGTGGCCTGCCGGGATGGCGGGGGCCGCGCCCTCCACCGTCAAGGGAGCACGCGATGGCGCACGAGCTGCGAGAGCCGCCTGCCGAGCTGGCCGACGAGGGACCCTCGGGAGCACCGGCCGACCTGCCTATCGCCGGCCTGGCCACTAACGGCCACGCCGGTTCCTCGAATGGCGCGAATGGCGCCTACGGGAATCCCGACCGGGTCGCGATCATCCCGCCGACGAGCATCGTCAAGCGGGATGGGCGGAGTGTCACCTTCGACCTGGGGCGCATCGAAGGCGCGCTCGCCCGCTGCTTTGCCGGCTTTGGCCGCACGCCGGGGACGCCGATTCCCGAGCTGGCCTGGCGGGTGGTCAACATCATCGCCGCGAAGTCCGAGGGGCAGGCGCCGACGGTCGAGGAAGTCCAGGACATCGTCGAGATGGTGCTCCAGGCCGCTGGCGAGTTCGAGGCTGCCAAGCGCTACATCCTCTATCGCGCTGAGCACGCCAAGAAGCGCGAGGAGCGGCCGATCCCCGAGGAGGTCCGCCGCGCATTCGCCGAGTCGGATCAGTACTTCCCGACGCCACTTCAGAAGTTCCAGTACTTCGATAAGTACTCGCGGTTCGACTACGACCTCGGCCGCCGCGAGACCTGGATCGAGACGGTCGATCGAGCGGTCGACTTCCTCCACGAGCTGGCTGGCGCGCGGCTCCCCGCGGAGACCTACGAGCGGGTGCGCCGAGGGATTCTCGAGATGCGGGCGATCCCGTCGATGCGGCTGCTAGCGATGGCTGGTCCGGCCGCGCGGCGCAACAACGTCACCATCTACAACTGCTCCTACCAGCCGGTCGAGAGCATCGACTCGTTCTGCGAGGCGCTAATCATCTCGATGAGCGGCTGCGGCGTCGGCTACTCGGTCGAGAGCCGCTACGTCGAGAACTTCCCACGGATCCGCCGCCAGACTGGCGCCCCACCCGACACGTACGTCGTCGAGGATTCGGCCGAGGGCTGGTCTGACGCACTGCGGATCGGGCTTCAAACATGGTTCGAGGGTGGCGATGTCCGCTTTGACCTGGACCAGATCCGGTCGGCCGGCGCCGCCCTTCGCACGAAGGGCGGCCGCGCCTCCGGTCCCGAGCCGCTGCGCGCCATGCTCGAGTTCATGCGGGCCCGTGTCCTCGCCCGCCAGGGCAGCTTCCTCCGCCCGATCGACGCCCACGACCTGATGTGCGCGGTCGGCAACGCGGCTGTCTCGGGCGGTGTGCGGCGCACGGCGATGATCTCGCTGTTCGACTACGACGACGACGAGCTACGGCTATGCAAGAGCGGCGATTTCGAGCGCGACAACTCCCAGCGCTGGAACGCCAACAACTCGGCCGTCTGGCCCGAGGGCGGCCCGACCCAGCTCCAGTTCGCCCGCCAATTTCTCGAGATGGTCGAGTCCGGCCGCGGCGAGCCGGGCATCTTCAACCGCCAGATGGCGATCGACATGAGACCGGGCCGTCGCAAAGAAGCGACATTTGGTACAAATCCTTGCGGAGAAATAATTCTCAGGCCGTGGCAATTTTGCAATTTGTCGGCGGTGGTGGCGCGACGAAACGACACGCTCGACAGCATGCGCGAGAAGGTCGAGCTGGCCACGATCATTGGCACGATCCAGTCGCTGGCGACGCATTTCCCCGGCCTGCGGCCGCAGTGGAAGGAGAACTGCGAGGAGGAGCGTCTGCTCGGCGTCGACATCACCGGGCAGATGGACAGCCCGATCGCCCAGGACCCGGGCGTCAAGGACGGGTTGCGCCACATCGCGCTCGAGGTCAACCGGATGACCGCCAAACAGCTCGGCGTGGCCCAGTCGGCGGCGATTACCTGCGTTAAGCCGAGCGGCAACAGCTCGCAGTTGCTCGATTGCTCCTCGGGGCTCCATGCCCGCTGGGCCCCGTACTACGTCCGCAACATCCGTGTGGCGACCCACTCGCCGATTTTCAAGGTGCTGCGCGACGCCGGCGTCCCGATGGACCCGGAGAATGGGCAGACGCCGGAGAACGCGATGACCTGGGTGATCCACTTCCCGGTCAAGGCGCCGGAGGGCGCCGTGACGCGCAACGACCGCTCGGCCGTCGAGCAATGCGACTATTGGCTCCAGAACAAGGTCCACTGGACCGAGCACAATCCCAGTGTGACGATCACCTACCGACCCGAGGAAGTGCTCGACGTCATGAAGTGGGTCTGGGACCACCGCGAGAAGATCGGCGGGATGGCCTTCCTGCCGGCCTTTGATGCCCAGTACGCCCAGCTCCCTTACATCGAGATCTCGAAGGACGAGCACGACCGGCGAGCAGCCGAGTTCCCGGAGATCGACTTCAGCAAGATCTTCAGATACGAGCAGGACGATCGCACCAACGCCGCTCAGGAGCTAGCCTGCTCCGCGGGAGTTTGTGAGATCGATCCGTAGGCCAAGCCCGATGTGACAGGGGACGCGCGAGCTGTGAGGCCCGGAGCAACGGCGCTCCGGGCCTCACGATCTGTCACAGGTGGCTGGGCTGGGGATTGACCGACGTGCCGTCCGGGGACCATACTGGGCTGCGGCCTAGCCCCGCGAGGGGCGGCTGGGAGGGACGCCATGACCCTGCGCGAGTTTCGTCCGTCGAACGATCTGCTCAAGCGACCCGAGGAGCTGCGGGCTCGGCTCGGGGAGGAGGGGCACCTCTTCTTTCGTGGGGTGCTGCCGCGAGACCAGGTCATCAAGGTGCGCCGTGCGATCCTCGAGCGCTGCCGGGATGCCGGCTGGCTCGTCGCGGGCACCGAGCTGATGGACGGCATCGTCGATCCGACGAAGGCCTGCGTCGAGCCGGAGCCCCAGTTCCTGGCCCTCTATACGGCAGTCCAGCAGCTCGAGGCGTTCCATACCTTCGCCCACCGACCGGAGCTGCTGGGCGTTGTCGAGGCCGTCCTCGGCGAGCCAGCCCTGCCGCACCCCAACAAGATCGCGCGGTTCAGCTTTCCCCAGAACGTCAGGCATACCACGCCTGCCCACCAGGACTTCCCGTTCATCCAGGGCACGGCCGAGACCTTCACGACCTGGGTCCCGCTCGGCGATACCCCGCGCGAGCTCGGCGGGCTCAAGATCGACGCCGGCACCCACCGGGACCGGGTCTTCGATCACCACATCAGCTTCGGCGCCGGCGGTATGGGGATCGACCCGAATAGCCTGGCGGACAACTGGCACAGTACCGACTACCGGGCCGGCGACGTCCTCCTCTTCCACAGCATGATCGTTCACCAGGCGTTGCCGAACCTGACGCCCGACCGCCTGCGTCTGTCGGTCGACTACCGCTATCAGGCCCGCTCGCAGCCGATCGCCGAGTCGAATCTGGCGGCTCCTCACACCGGCCAGATCACCTGGGAGGAGGTTTACCGTGGCTGGTCCTCGACCGACCTCCAGTACTATTGGAAGAAGGTCGACCTGGCCGTCAGCGCCTTCGATACTGGCTATTTCGCGACCCGCGACCGGGAGGCGTTCGAGGCCGCTGAGCGGGGCGATCCGGTAGCCCGCCCGGCGCTGCTGCGGATCGCCCAGCGGGACCCCGATCCGGCCAAGCGGGAGCTGGCGGATCGGGCGCTCGTCGAGCTGGACCGACGCCTCGCGGAGCGCGCGCCGATTTCGACATAAGCACCAAGCGCCGTCGCCGCGATCCGACGTGGTGGCGGACCGATCGTAAGGAGGCATCGCCTATGGCTGTCGAGCTCCAGTCACAGCGGCACACCGTCGAGGACCCGAGCGTGGCAATCGAGTATTGCTACGAGCAAGGTTGGGCGGCCGACGGGCTGCCGGTCGTGCCTCCGACCGAGGAGCGGGTCGCGCAGTTCTTAGAGGCGACGGGTCTGGCGGGCGAGGCGATCGTCGGCGAGATACCGGCCCGTGCTCGTCGGATCAGTGCCGAGAAGCTGGCGATCAACGCCGTCATGGCCGGCTGCCTACCAACGTACGCGCCGGTCGTCCTGGCGGCGGTCGAGGCACTCTGCGCTCCCGAGCACAACGTCAACGGGTCGGCGGCGAGCACCGGCGGATCGGCGCCGCTGCTGATCGTGAGCGGCCCGATCGTCTCGGAACTCGGCATGCATGGCGGGGTAAATCTGTTCGGGCCGGGCAATCGGGCCAACGCGACGATTGGGCGAGCGCTCCGTCTGCTGCTGATGAACGTCGGCGGGGCGACGCCCGGCGTCATGGATAAATCGACGATCGGCCACCCCGGCAAGTACAGCTATTGCATCGCCGAGGCCGACGACGTCCGGCCGCGCGAATGGCAGCCGTTCCATTCCCGCCGCGGGTTGCACGCCGAAGCCAGCGCGGTGACGGTTTTCGCTGGTGAGGCGCCGCGCTACGCCAACAACCACCACAGCAACGATGCCGAAGGCATCCTGCGGACCGTGGCCGGTGTGATGGCGGGAAGCGGGGCCCTCAACGGCGGGGCCTACGTCGTCGTGCTCTGCCCCGAGCACCTCGCGGTCATCGTCCGCGACGGCTGGGGCCCCGAGCGTGTCTGCGAGTACCTGGCCGGCGAAGCCCAGATGAGCGTGGCCCAGTTGAAGCGGACCGGCCGCTTGCCGGACGACCCGGCGCCGGGCGACGAAGAGGAGCGTCGCCAGGCCGTCGGCGGACCGGAGCACGTGCTCCTGCTGGCCGGCGGCGGCAGCGCCGGCGGCTTCTCGGCCGTCATCCCGCCATGGGCCGGCGGCCGGGGCTCGCGCCCGGTCACCCGCGAGATTCGTGTGTAGGGGCGCTGCTTTCCGCTCGGGAGATTCGCG
>JACCZL010000561.1 GCA_013695975.1 Chloroflexota bacterium | reverse complement strand
GACAGGCGTGGGGCCGACGCCGCGGCAGGCGCCGGCACGAACGTGCTAGCCACCGTGGGCCTCACGCTGGGCAAGGTGGCCCTGCTCGTCGCGGCGATGCTCTTCGTCGGCGTGCGGGCCGTGCCGTGGCTTCTCGCGCAGGTGGCCCGGACGGGGTCGCGCGAGCTGTTCATCCTCGCGGTGCTCGCCGTGGCGCTCGGCGTCGCCTTCGGCTCGGCCGTCCTGTTCGGGGTGTCGCTGGCGCTAGGCGCCTTCCTCGCCGGCCTGGTCGTCGGTGAGTCGGACCTGAGCCACCAGGCGGCGGAGGATGCGTTGCCGCTGCGCGACGCCTTCGCCGTGCTCTTCTTCGTCTCGGTCGGCATGCTCTTCGACCCGGCGATCCTGCTCACGAGCCCCGGCCGGGTGCTGGCGGTCGTGCTCATGATCGTCGTCGGCAAGTCGCTGGCGGCGTTCCTGCTGGTCGTCGCCCTCGGTCGCCCCGCCCGCACAGGGCTCATCGTGGCCGCGGGGCTGGCGCAGATCGGGGAATTCTCCTTCATCCTGGCGGAGCTGGGCCGGACGCTCGGGCTGCTACCGGACGAGGGTCACAGCCTCATCCTCGCCGGGGCGCTGCTCTCGATCACGCTCAACCCCCTGCTGTTCCGCGCCATCGACCCGCTCGAGGCGCGGCTGCGGCGCCTCCCCCGCGCGGCGGCGATCCTGAGCCGGGGCACCGCCGGCGCCGAGCCGGCGGAGCTGCCGCACGGGGCTGGCCACCATGCCCCGCGGGACCATGCCGTGCTGTGCGGCTACGGACGAGTGGGTCGCCTCATCGGCGAGGCGCTCAAGCGCCACGGCGTGCCTTGCCTGGTGGTCGAGGAGGATCGGACCCGCGTCCAGGAGGCGCGGAGCCGCGGCATAGCGGTGCTCCATGGCGACGCCGCCGACGGCACCTTGCTCGCGCACATGGGACTGGCCGAGGCACGCCTGCTCGTCGTCGCGATCCCCGACCCGCTGGCGACGCGGCACATCGTCGAAGAGGCCCGCCGGCAGAACCCGGGGCTGGCCGTCGTCGCCCGGACGCACAGCGAGGAGGAATGGGCGTACCTCAGCGACGGGCGGGTGAGCGAGGCGGTCCTCGGCGAGCGGGAGCTGGCCCTGGCGATGGCCCGTCTGTCGTTGCATTACGTCGGTGCGGACGGTGCCGATGGGCAGGTTGTACCGCAAGCCGTGCACGGCCCGCGCTGAGCGCCGGGGCAGCTTGGGGCGAAGGACGAGCAAGGAGTGAGAGAGGACGCAGGCCAGGAGGGCACGGCCACGTGCAGCACGGTGAGATCGGCACCGCAACAGCGAGCCAGCTCAACCGCGGAGCGGCACGCTCTTGCCGAGTGATCTGAGCCATCAATGGCCACGAGAATGTGTGAGGGGAGCGCCCTGCCCGTCATCCGACCATCTCGTTGCCCGGACGCAGCGAAGTCGATGACGACATGGTAGCCCATACCCTTGCGAGGGCCCCAAGCTGACGCCATGGCCTACCGCGCTCAGGCCGCGGCCGCCACCGGCTCAACCGGGTACGCCGCGCGCCAGACGTTGAAGCCGCCTTGGAGGGCCACTGCCTCGTAGCCCAGAGAGCGAAGCTGTCGCGCCGCACGGGCGCTTGTTGCCTCGTCCGTTCAAGTACAGTAGGTCACCAGCAGGCGCCCGCGCGGCGCCTCGTTGGCCCACTCCGCGATGCGGTCCGGCAAGACCCGGAGGCTGCCGGGGATCTGCGTGCCACTCGGGTCGTACGACGAGCGGCTCCGCACATCCAGGATGATCGGCGGGTTCGGCTCAGCCATGGAACGCGCCAGCTCCGCGGGCGTGAGCCGCGGCACCTCGTCGGCCGCGGCTTCAAACAGGCCGGCGGCCGTGCTCTCACGCTCCTCGGCGAGCGTCTCCCGCGCTACCCGCCGTCCGTACCACGCGGACACCGGGGTTGCCGAAACTCCGTGCAGGACGACCGAGACCATCACCACCACGCCGACGATCGCCAGCAGTTGCTCCGCGGCCGGCACGCCGTCGCGGACCGCCAGCAGCGCGAACAGCAGCGAATTGAGGCCGCGGGGACCGAACCAGCCGATGAAGGCGCGGGCCCGGGGACTGATCGCCGCGCGTCCGAGCACCAGGGCAATGGCGACCGGCCGGGCAACCCCGATGACCAGCGCGGCCAGGACCAGGGTCGGTACCAGCGGGACCGTGCTGGCGGTCGTCGAGAGCAGCGCGCCGAAGAGGATGAATGCCA
>JACCZL010000544.1 GCA_013695975.1 Chloroflexota bacterium | reverse complement strand
GCTTTGTCAGTACCAAGCACCTCTGCCGCATCGAGCTCCACACCGCCGAGCCGTCAGGTGTCCACGTATCTCCGGCGTTGCGTTTGCTCAAGCCCCATCCGCGGGCGAGGGTCTGGGAGGAGGAGCGGCATCGCTATCTTCCAACCTGGTCGGTGCGGCCCGTCTACCGGCTCCTCATCCCGCCGATTGCGTTCCTCAGTGCTCACGGCAGCCGGCGCAGTCGTACCCCACCGGCGCTCCCGTGACCGACTCAGCTCCAGTCGATCCTCGAGCTGAGGGTCGGTTGCCGAAGTGACCGACCAGGTGTGCAATAACCCTTCTACGGCGTTCGGCTCGAAGGTTCGTCCCGCTGGGGGAGTTCCTGGATGACTTCTGGGATGACTCGCCGATCGACGGACCGGACGAGCGTTGGATTCAGCACCTCTGACGCGCATCAGGATCTTTGGATGCCCCCTGAAGCGGTCGCGCCCACCTTGCGCTTGGTCCCCGCCAGCCAGCAGATCCATCTGTCGTCCGTCATGCGAGACGATCGATCACTTCAGCAACAAACAGTGCGCAGCCGAACCAACCAGCCCAGAGGCCTTCAAAAGCTCCGGTCGTGCACCGAGGGGAGAGCGGTCTCGGTGAACAGACAGCAATCGTCGAGGCTTGGGCATTCGCAGCGCGCAGCTTGCTCGAGCCATCCCTGCACGAGCCGGGCGCGCTCGATCATCGCGGTCACCTGCGGGAGCTTACGCTCAGCCACCTGTCGCAGCCGTTCGATCGCAAAGTCGTCGCCCGGTGCCGCTTCCAGGAGGGCCTTGATCTCGCCGAGCGTCATACCGGCCCGTTGCGCTGTGTCGATGACAGCGAGCTTCCGTTCGACCTCTTCCGCGTACCGGCGCTGACCGCCGGAGCGGACAGGCTTGGGAAGCAGGCCGATCTCCTCGTAATACCGGATCGAGGACGGCCGACGTCCGCTTCGCCGTGCCAGCTCACCGATAGTCACAAGGTCCTTCATCTCGAACTTGACATCAAGTCGACTTTAACATGCAAGATCGGAGTCGACCGGCAAACAACAACGCGGAGGCAAACGATGGAAACGCAGCTCGACAACACCGCAATCGTCTGCTCGCTCGACCAGGTCGGGCTATCTGACCGCAGGCAGAGTTGGCACACGCTCAGCGAGCGCGCGCTCCTCGACATCGCGATGACTGGCAAAGGCCTACGCTTGTCTTTCCGCCCGGACCATGACGTCGAGGTCGAACTTGGGCGACTCGTCGCGCTTGAGCGCGACTGCTGTTCGTTTGCCGACTGGAGCGTTCAGCCCGAAGGCGGCCGGCTGGTGCTCGCCGTGCGCGGCGACAGCGACGAGGCCGTCGCAGCCGTACAGGCAATGGCCGCCGGTCTACACTCGACCCCTGCTGCGGCGAATCAGTGACCACTCGAGAACCCGCCGTTTGGGCGGCTCCTCGAGGCTGTCCGGCGCATTCGAAGGCTCGCCGTCCCAGGCGCTTGGCCGTTACGTCCACACGTTCGTCAACCACGGCGCGAACTGACGGACGGTCGGCACAGGGAATACCGATCGCCGACACCGGCTGCGTTGACGCGCTCTTCGGCGCTCAACCACCGACGAATCGAATCCGGTTCGACCGAGGTGGCGCTCGTGTCCGGCTACCCGTGAGGGCTGCGCAACTCGTAGTCGACGGCGGCCTGAGTGGCGCGGTCCCGCCCGCGGTCTAGTAGCTGCAGGCGTATCGCCGGATTACGTCGTGGTCGGCCGCGAAACGTCTTCCGGTACGCGGTCGGCGATACCCCGATCGCGTCGCGCAAGTGCTGGCGAAGCGACGCAGCGGTTCCGAAGCCGGTCTCGTGGGCGATCGCCTCGACCGGCAACTCGCTGATCTCGAGCAGGCGCCTGGCGCGGTCGACGCGCTGTTGGATGAGCCAGCGGGTTGGGCTCGTCCCGACCTCGGCCCGAAAGCGGCGGGTAAGCGTTCGGACGCTCACGTGGGCCGTCGCGGCCAGATCGGCGAGCGACAAGGATTGGTCGAGCCGCTCGAGCGCCCAGGTACGTGCCGCAGCCGTGGTGGTGTCGGTGGCTTCAGGAACGGGATGCTCGATGAACTGCGCCTGCCCTCCTTCGCGCCATGGGGGCACGACGCAGCGGCGCGCGGCGGCGCTGGCGATCTCGCTGCCGTGGTCGCTCCGAATGATGTGAAGGCAGAGGTCGATGCCGGCGGCCGCGCCCGCCGAGGTGAGGATCCGTCCGTCGTCGACGAACAGCACGTCGGGATCCACGCGGACCTTCGGGAAGAGCCGCTGGAAGCGCGCGGTCTCCAGCCAGTGCGTGGTAGCGAGGCGGCCGTCGAGGAGACCGGCCGCGGCGAGGACGAACGACCCGGTGCAGATCGAGACCAGGCGAGCATCGCTGCGCACATGCCCGAGCGCCGCAGCGACGTCCGCTGGGAGCACACCCGAGGTAGCGAGGCTCCCGCTCTCCAACTCGTGGGTCGCGATCACCACGGTGTCGGCCAGGGCCAGCGCCCGCTCGTCGCGGTCTACCACGAGCGTCATGTCTTGGCTGGTGCGCACCGGCCGCGCCGCGAGCGCGCAGGTGAAGACCTCGTAGAGCCGAGCGCCGGTCGCGTCCCTCGCCGCCCCGAACACGCGGGCCGGGATCCCGAGATCGAAGGGAATCACGCCGTCGAGCGCGAGGACGCCAACGCGATGCATGGCCCGATTCCTGCACATGTTGGCATTTAGGCCATGACGCCGATCCTCGCTCCAGCGCAGACTGTTCTCGCTCGAGACCAGCGACGAAGAGGAGACACGCCGAGATGAGCGCGATTGCCGAGAAGACGATGCGAGCGATCACCGCAACCGCCTGGGGAGGGCCGGACGTGCTCCAGGAGACGACCGTCGCGCGTCCCACCCCTGGCCCGACCGAGATCCTCGTGGCCGTCCACGCCGCAGGCGTCAACCCCGCCGACTGGAAGTCCCGCGCCTCGGGCGGCTTTGGAATGTGGAGTGACCCTCCGATCCTCGGATACGACATCTCGGGAGTGGTCGAAACGGTCGGCCCTGGCGCGAGCCTCTTCGCCCCCGGGGACGAGGTCTTCGGCATGCCGCGGTTCCCCGAGCAGGCGGGCGGCTACGCCGAGTACGTCGCCGCCCCGTCGCGTCACTTCGCGCCCAAGCCGGCCACACTCGCCCACGTCGAGGCTGCGGCGCTGCCGCTGGTCGGACTCACCGCCTGGCAGGCGCTCACCGAAGTGGCGGAGCTCCGGGCGGGTCAGCGAGTCCTGATCCACGCAGCGGCGGGCGGGCTCGGTCACATCGCCGTCCAGATCGCAAAGGCCCGTGGCGCCTACGTGATCGGCACCGCGAGCGCCGCCAAGCACGACCTGCTGCGTTCACTCGGGGCCGATGAGTTGATCGACTACACCGCGGTCGACTTCGCCGAGACGGTGCGCGACGTCGACGTGGCCGTCGACCCTATAGGCGGCGACTACGCCCTGCGCTCGCTTCCGACGATCCGTGCCGGCGGCTTGATGATCTCGCTGAACAACCCGGGTGAGCCCGGCCCGCAAGCGGAGGCCGCGGCCCGCGCCCGCCAGATCCGCACCGGCTTCACACTCGTCGAGCCCGACCGAGCCGGCATGCTCGCGATCGCCGAACTGGCGAGCAAGGGACTCCTGCGACCTATGGTCGCCCAGGTGTTTCCCTTGTCCGAGGCCCAACGCGCACACGAGTTGGGTGAGTCGAACCGAACCGCGGGCAAGCTCGTCCTTCAGGTGCGACCCTGAGGCCTGCTGCCGCGACGGGGTCCGTCCAGGCAGGCTCCGTAGGGACACATCGCACGTCAGCGCGACTGGTTCTTCTTGGCTCCCACCGGGCGCGCGGCTTGCCTCAATGCCTCGGCGGTGGCGGATGTGCGGGGATCTGGCGGCCACCGGATAACCGAAAAAGCTGTCACCGCCACGGAGGGACGTGTCGGGCAGCAGAAGGGCAGCAAACGCCCGTCTGCTCAATCGTGCACAAATCAGGCGCGACCGACCCGCAGACCCGCATGAATAGAGCGATGGCGAGTCAATCGTCGCCATCGTCGTTCCCTGGAACAAGCCTGTCACGCCGGAGGTCGCGGGTTCGAGTCCCGTCGCTCCCGTCTCGGCGAGATTGATCTTGTCTTCCACGTCGTCCGCTCGTCGGGAAGACGGATCGTAAGCGGAGCCTACGCCGCTAGGTCAGATCGACCCCGATTTCGGCGAGCGAAGCCCGTCCCTCCTCGGTGA